>NZ_JACARS010000216.1:0-7333 GCF_013386485.1 Pseudomonas sp. P7758
TACCCAATACAGCTACCGCACCAGCACCATGGCAAAATACCCAAACACCGTGAGCAAAATCCCCGACACCGCATACGCCACCGGAAACCCGATCCACGGCACCGTGCTATCAATTTCCTTGGCCGCCTCCCGCGCCGGCCCCGAGTGACTCCGCGCCCCCGCAACACCGCCCATGAGAATCGCCGGGTTGATCTTGAACACATGAAAACCCACAGCCCAAACAATAAACGGTGGAATCGTACAAGCCACGAACCCAAGCAAAAAGATCTTCAACGCAATGATCGCGCTAATCTGCGAAACCAGGTTAGCCCCCGCATTCACCCCCACAATCGCGACAAAGAATATCAACCCCATGTCCTCGAGAATGTTGCGCGCCGCATTCGGTGTATTGCCGAAAAACCGCACCCGCGACACCAGCGACGAGACGATAATCCCCGACACCAGCAACCCGCCCGCATTGCCCAGCCCCACCGCCGCACCGAACGCCGGCACCTGAATCAGCCCGATCAACAACCCCAGCACCATACCCAGCGACAGCGTCAGCAAATCCGTCGCCGTACTCGCCCGCCCCGCCTTGCCCAGCAACGCCGTGGCCTTGTCGATGGCACTGCGCAAGCCAATCAAGTGCATCACATCCAGGCGCTGCAACCGCGTTTCCAGCCCCACCGGAATCGGCGCTCCACCCCGCTCAATCCCCACCAACTGCACCTGCCCGGCAATCGGCGACTGGCTGAATTCCTTGAGCGCCCTGCCCACGGCATCCTTGTGGGTCACCAGAATCACCGCCTCATCCAGCGGTATATTCAACGCCCGGGCATCCGGTACTTCCGGCCCGATCAGACCCATGTGATCGGTCAGCGCATCCAGGCTGCCGCCCAGGGCGATCACATCGCCGAGTTGCAACACCAGCGTCGGATCAGCCCCCAGCAACTCTTCACCACGCTCGACGTTCTCGATCTGGTACAACTCAAAGCGCTGGCGAAACTGCGCGATGCTCTGCCCCACCAGCTCCGGGTTCACCAGGCGATAGGCCCGCAGGTCAAACGGCCGATACCCACTGAGCCCGGCATCGTCGACGTTCGGCACACCGTGCTCCAGTTCGAATTCCTTGGCCGCCTTGCGCGCATCCACACCCCACCAGCGCGGCAGGTATTTGCAGATCAGGATGATGCCGACCGTGCCCCAGATATAGGTGATGCCGTAAGACAGGGCGATCATCGCGGTGGCCGCCGCCGCAGTGGTGCCCGGTGGCAGCGGCACCACGCCCGAGGTAATCGCCTGTTCGGCGGAGCCAATCGCCGCCGACATGGTTTGCGAACCGGCAAGAATCCCGCCCGCCGCGCCCACCGGCAGGGATAACAGCCGCACGCCGAGCACCACGATACCCAGCCCGAGGAACGAGGACAGGATCGCCAGGAAGGTGAATTTCAGGCCATCACCCTTGAGACTGTTGATGAACGAAGGCCCGACCCGCAGCCCGACGCCGTACATGAACAGGTAATAAAACAGGCTCTTGGTAAAGTTATCGAGTTCGAAATGCACGCCGTAGTAAGACGCCCACGTCGCAATCGCGCAGCCGATCACGATGGCCCCGGCCACCGCGCCCAGGCCATAACCCTTGATGGTGCCGCGCCCGACCCAGACGGACAGGCCAACCACCAGGAACAGCAGGATGTAGGGGTTGTCGTGCAGGAAAGTAAAGAAGGCAGTCACGATGATTCGTACCTGGCGATGCAACGCTAAAGGCACCGGGCCTCGAGGCCCGGTGAGTGTTCAGTGCGTTCAGTCGAGGTTCGGGGTGTCGGCCGGGATGACCGGGTCGGCGATGGCGCCATGGCTGAAGCTGGGGCCCGCGTCGGAATGCTCCACCGGGTTTTTCTGCAGGTGGGCAACGGCCTTGCGCAGGTCTTCCAGCAGCAACGCCACCAGGTCACGGCTCACGCCATGCCGCACCAGGATGCGCTGTACCACGACGTTCTGCCGATCGGACGGCAACGGGTATGACGCGATCTGCCAGCCGCGCATGCGCACGCGCTCCGACAGGTCGTAGAGGCTGAAGCCGTGGTCGACGCCGTCCTTGAGCTTGTAGCAGACCGCCGGCAGCCCATCCTTGCCGTCGTACACCAGTTCCAACGGGGCAAACTTGGTGATTTCCGAGGCCAGCCATTGCGCCGTGTCGGAGCACGCTTGTTGAATCCGCGTGTAGCCGTCGCGCCCCAGCCGCAGGAAGTTGTAGTACTGGGCGATGATTTCACCGCCGGGCCGGCTGAAGTTCAGGGCAAAGGTCGCCATGTTGCCGCCCAGGTAGTCGACGTAGAAGATCAACTCTTCCGGCAAGTCTTCGGTGGAGCGCCAGATAACCCAGCCGACGCCCAGCGGCGCCAGGCCGTACTTGTGGCCGGAAGCGTTGATCGACTTGACGCGCTCGATCACAAAATCCCATTGCAGCTCTTGCTGGATGAACGGGGCGATAAACCCGCCGCTCGCCGCGTCGACATGGATCGGGATATCCAGGCCGAGGTCACGTTGCATCGAGTCCAGCTCGGCCGCCAGGGCTGCGACCGGTTCGTAGATCCCGGTGAAGGTCACGCCCAGGGTCGCGACGACACCGATGGTGTTTTCGTCGCAATATTCCCGCAGGTCGGCCGGGCGCAGGCCCAATGCGTCACCGCGCAACGGCACTTCGCGAATTTCCACATCGAAATAACGGGCGAATTTCTTCCAGCAGATCTGCACCGGGCCGCACACGAAATTCGGTTTGTCGGTGGGCAGCCCCGCCGCTTCCCGGCGTTTCTTCCAGCTCCACTTCAGTGCCAGGCCGCCAAGCATCGCCGCTTCGCTGGAACCGGTGGTGGAGCAACCCACGGTTTGCCACGATTTCGGCGCGTGCCACAGGTCGGCAATGATGTGCACGCAACGGTTTTCGATCTCGGCCGTCTGCGGGTACTCATCCTTGTCGATCATGTTTTTGTCGAGGGCATCGGCCATCAACTGCTGCACTTCGGGCTCGACCCAGGTGGTGCAGAAGGTCGCCAGGTTTTGCCGGGAATTGCCGTCCAGCAGCAGTTCGTCGCGCACCAGGTTGTAGGCGGCCGACGGCGTGGTCGAGTGGTCCGGGAGGCGGTACTTGGGCAGTTTGTGCTGGGCGGAGCCACTCGAATAGACGTCTTCGATGGCTTGGTCCTGGGTCTCTACGGTTCTGTGAAGTGCCATGAAATCCTGCTCTTGAATGAGGGAAATGGCGTAGACGTTGATCGCGACAAATGCCGATCAGGCTGCGTCAGGAAACGAACGATGGAGCGGTGGCGCCGAATATCACACGCACGGCGGCGCAGGAAAGTGACCCAGATCATTAAAGGCGTGGATAAGCAGGCAAACGTGCCGGGGGTGCCTGGCAGTGACCTACTGGCTCAGTGCTTCGTTCAATATCAGGCTGCGATAGTGCCCGGGGTTGGAGCCCGACCACTTGCGAAACGCCTTGTAGAACGAGCTGGCATCGGCAAACCCCAGGCGGGTGGCGATCTCGGCAAAGCTGATGTCGGAATCGGCCAGCCAGACGATCGCCAGCTCCTTGCGCACGCTGTCCTTGAGGCCCTGGTAGGTCTGCCCCTCTTCCGCCAGGCGCCGGCGCAGGGTCGAGGCCGAAATGCACAGGGATGCGGCCAGGCCTTCGGTTTCCGGCCAGGTGTCGGCAGGCATGTGCCGCAGGTCGGTCTTGATGCGGGTGGCAAGGCTGTCCGGGTCGCGGTATTTGACCAGGATGTTGGCGGGCGCATGGGCCAGGAAGCGCTTGAGCTCCTCCGGGCTGCGCTTGATCGGCAGGTCGAGGCAGTCGGCGGAAAAGATCATCCGGGTACGCGGCCGGTCAAAGCGCAGGTTGTCGGAAAACATCACCTGGTAGTCGTCGCAGAAGTCCGGCTGCGGGCAACGCAGTTCAATCGCCAGGATCGGGATCCGGCGCCCCGCCAGCCAGCAGGCGACGCCGTGGACGATCATCCAGTAGGCGAAATAGGTGAAGGCGCGCCTGGGTGCGGGCTCCGGCTCCAACAGTACGATTTCCGCCAGGCTCTGCTGGCGCACCAGTTGCGCCGGCATGCGCTCGAGCATCAGCGACAGGAACCCCAGGCCGGTTTCCAGCGCAGTGGCAAGGCTCGGTTGTGCCATGGAGGCCCGGCAGAGGAACTCCAGGCTGCCGGATTTGAGCTTGCGCGGGTCCATGCCAAAGAATTCATCGTCCATTCGCCGTGCCAGCAAGCGCCATAAGCGTGCGTAAGCGGTTGCCGGGACGCGTGCGGTTGGCTGGCCCAGCAGTGCTGGATCAATCCCGACCTTGGTCAACACTTCATCGGTCGCCGCACCCGGCGCACAGCTCTGCAACAGGGCTTCGCGGACCAGTTGGATGGAAATCGTGTCTTTTTCCGACATGGGGAATGGCGCAATCCGGTGGCTGGGACGATGCCGCGCATTCTAGTGTCGGATGCGGTTTGCCACCACCGTTCAGTCAAGGTTCAGTAAAGGTCAATATTCCCTGTTTAGTAATGAGTATCATTATGTTACAACTTAGCATCCTATCTAGTGACGATTCGGTGCCGAATGCTTGTTCCTTTTTTAATCATGCTGCGCGAAGGCATAGAAGCCGCCTTGATCGTTGGCATTATTGCCAGCTATCTCAAGCAAACTGGCCGTGGCCAGTACATGCCCGCAGTGTGGATCGGCGTATTTCTGGCAGCGGCCCTCGCGCTGCTGGTCGGCGGTGGCCTGGAACTGGTGAGTGCCGAATTCCCGCAGAAACAACAGGAACTGTTCGAAGGCATCGTCGGCCTGGTGGCCGTGGGCATTCTCAGCTCCATGGTGTTCTGGATGCGCAAGGTCGCGCGTTCCATCAAGCATTCCCTGCATGAATCCCTCGATCATGCCCTGGCCGGCTCCAAACACCAGGTCACCGCACTGATTGCCATGGTGTTTTTCGCCGTGGCCCGTGAAGGCCTGGAAACCGTGTTCTTCCTGCTGGCCGTGTTCCAGCAAAGCGAAGGTCCGGGCGCGCCGATTGGCGCCCTGCTCGGCCTGATCCTGGCGATCATCGTCGGCTTCCTGATCTACACCGGCAGCATGCGCCTGAACCTCGGTGCGTTCTTCCGCTGGACCGGCCTGTTCATCCTGGTGGTGGCCGCCGGCATCCTCGCCAACTCGGTACAAGCCCTGCACGAAGCCGGGGTATGGAACCACCTGCAAACCGTACTGTTCGATTTCAGCGCGACGCTGCCGATGGATGGCCCGCTGGGCTCGGTGCTGGCCGGCATGTTCGGCTATCAGGACGCCCCGACCATCAGCACCCTCGGTGCCTACCTGATTTACCTGGTGGTGGCCTTGGTGATGTTCTTCCTGCCGGCGCCGCCGAGCAAGCCGGCTACCCGCACAACCTCTTCCGTTTCCAGCCAGTAAGGACCGCCTCTTGTCCAACCAAACCCCTCAACCGGCTCCGCCCTCCCGCGCCTTGCGCTGGGCGGTGGGCGGCTCGGTGGTCGTGATGATCGCCGCCGGTGGCCTGTTCTACTACGCCTCGCAACTGGCCGCCTCCAAGCGCCAGGCCAACCACAATGAAATCGCCGTCACCATCCACGCCCACAGCTGCGAGCCGAATGCGCTGACGGTACCGGCCGGACGCGCCAGCTTCCGCATCATCAACCGCTCGGACCGTGCCGTGGAATGGGAAATCCTCGACGGCGTGCTGGTGGTCGAAGAGCGCGAGAACATCGCCCCGGGCCTGAGCCAGGTGATCAACGCCAACCTGCTGCCCGGCGACTACCAGATCACCTGCGGCCTGCTGAGCAACCCGCGTGGCACCTTGAAGGTGACACCGACTGCCGAGTCTGACGCCCAAGCCAAGGCCAAGCCGTCGATGGTCGCGTTTATCGGCCCGCTGTCGGAGTTCCGCGTGTACCTGAGCAGCCAGGGTAGCGCCCTGGTCAAGGCCGTTACCGCGCTGGACCAAGCCATCGAAGCCGGCGACCTCGCCCAGGCCCAGGCGCTTTACGTACCGGCCCGCGAGGCTTACCAGCGCCTGGCCCCGGCCTCGCAACGCCTGGCGGAACTGGACAACGCGATCAACGCCCGCGCCGACTACTTTGAAAAGCGCGAGCAGGACCCGGCCTTCAGCGGCTTCCACCGTCTCGAATACGGCCTGTTCCAGCAACGCAATCTCGACGGCCTGGCGCCGATTGCCCAGCGCCTGGTCACCGACGTCACCAGCCTCAAGCAACAGCTGCTGGCCCAGTCGCTGCCGCCGGAGCAACTGGTGAGCATCGTGGTGCGCAACCTCAACAGCCTGGCCGACGTACGTGCCGCCAGCGGTGAGGAAGAACGCTACAGCCATACCGACCTCAACGGCTTCGCCGCCAACCTGGACGCCGCCCGCAAAGTGGTCGACCTGATGCGCCCGCTGCTGACCAAATCTGCCGCGCAATTGCTGCCGGGGATCGACAGCGCGATCAACGCCCTCGATGCCGAACTCAACGGTTTGAAAGTCGATGGCCGCTACGCCTCGTATGACAGCGTTACCGCCGATCAGCGCAAGCAGATCGCCGACAAGGCCAAGGCTCTGGCCGTTGCACTCGATGGAATCGACCCCGCCCTTGGCCTTTCCGGCCTGAAGTGAAGACGACCGTAGACATGAGTGATTCAGAACAATTTTCCGCCCAGCGTCGTCGTGTATTGCTGGGTATGGCCGCCACTGGAGCGGCCATTGCCGGCAGCAGCCTGAGCTGCCCGGCAATGGCTGCCAACGCGGCGGCACAGGTGACCACCGCGCCAAGCAGTGAAAAGACCCAGGACCACCACGATTTCCATGGCAAGCACCAGACCGGCATCGTCACTCCGCGCCCGGCCTGCGGCATGTTGGTGTCATTCGACGTGTTGGCCAGCGACCGCGAGGACCTGGAGCGGCTGTTCCGCACCCTGAACGAGCGCATCGCATTCCTGATGACCGGCGGCACCGTGGTGCAAGTCGACCCGAAACTGCCCCCCACCGACTCCGGCATCCTCGGCCCGGTGGTGACACCGGACAACCTGACCATCACCGTATCGGTGGGCGAGTCGCTGTTCGACGAACGCTTCGGCCTGGCCGCGGCCAAGCCCAAGCGCCTGATCCGCATGGTCGGTTTCCCCAACGATGCACTGGAACCGGCGCAGTGCCACGGCGACCTGAGCCTGCAGTTCAGCTCCAACACCCCGGACACCAATATCCACGCCCTGCGCGATATCGTGAAAAACCTGCCGGACCTGCTGCTGGTGCGCTGGAAGCAGGAAGGCAGCGTGCCGCCCCAGGCCCCTGCCC
>NZ_JACARS010000217.1:0-2664 GCF_013386485.1 Pseudomonas sp. P7758
GCTCCCTCGCCACAGGTTAATCGTCCGTCAAGGTCCCGCGAAGGTTGGCAAGCCCGCCCTCGCCACGGATAATGCCCAGTTTTTCCACCTGCGCATCGCGCGCCACCGCTTGCGGTCGAAAGAGAACACCATGAAAGACACCATTCGCCAGCTGATCCAACAAGCCCTCACCCAACTCGTCAACGAAGGTGTGTTGCCTGAAGGCCTGACGCCGGCGATCCAGGTGGAAAATACCCGCGACAAGACCCACGGTGATTTCGCCAGCAACATCGCGATGATGCTGGCCAAGCCGGCCGGCCTGAAGCCGCGCGACCTGGCGGAAAAAATCATCGCCGCGCTGCCGGCCGACCCTCAGGTGACCAAGGCTGAAATCGCCGGCCCAGGCTTCATCAACTTCTTCCAGAACACCCAGGCCCTGGCTTCGCGCCTGGACGCGGCCCTGGCCGACGCGAAAATCGGCGTGCGCAAGGCCGGCCCGGCACAGCGCGTGGCCATCGACCTGTCGGCACCGAACCTGGCCAAGGAAATGCACGTGGGCCACCTGCGCTCCACCATCATCGGTGACGGCGTGGCGCGGGTCCTGGAGTTCCTCGGCGATGACGTGATCCGCCAGAACCACGTGGGCGACTGGGGTACCCAGTTCGGCATGCTGATGGCCTATCTGCAGGAAAACCCGATCACCAGCAACGAGCTGTCGGACCTGGAGAACTTCTACCGCGCCGCCAAGAAGCGTTTCGACGAATCCGAAGAATTCGCCGACCGCGCCCGTGGCCTGGTGGTCAAGCTGCAAGCCGGCGATGCCGAATGCCTGGAACTGTGGGGCCGCTTCCGCGAGATCTCGCTGTCCCACTGCCAGGAAATCTACGAGCTGCTCAACGTCAAATTGACCATGGCCGACGTGATGGGCGAAAGCGCCTACAACGACGACCTGATCAACGTGGTCAACGACCTCAAGGCCAAGGGCCTGCTGGTTGAAAGCAACGGCGCGCAGTGCGTGTTCCTCGAAGAATTCAAGACCGCCGACGGCGACCCGCTGCCGGTGATCATCGTCAAGGCCGATGGCGGCTACCTCTACGCCACCACCGACCTGGCCGCCGTGCGCTACCGCAGCGGCGTGCTGAAAGCCGACCGTGCCCTGTATTTCGTTGACCAGCGCCAGGCCCTGCACTTCCAGCAAGTGTTCGAAGTGGCGCGGCGCGCCGGTTTCGTGACCCATCCGATGCAGATGGAGCACATGGGCTTCGGCACCATGAACGGCGCCGATGGCCGCCCGTTCAAGACCCGTGACGGCGGCACCGTGAAGCTGATCGACCTGCTGAACGAAGCCCAGGACCGCGCCTACAACCTGGTGAAGGAAAAGAACCCGGAGCTGGCCGAAGCCGACCTGCGCAACATCGCCCGCGTCGTGGGGATTGGCGCGGTGAAATACGCCGACCTGTCCAAGCACCGCACCAGCGACTACAGCTTCAACTTCGAACTGATGCTCAACTTCGAAGGCAACACCGCGCCGTACCTGCTGTATGCCTACACGCGGGTGGCCGGTGTGTTCCGCAAGCTGGGCAAGGACTTCAGCGAAGTCGAAGGCCAGATCAACCTTGAGGCGCCACACGAGCAGGAACTGGCTGCCAAGCTCGCGCAATTCGGCGAAGTGCTGAACAGCGTCGGCGAAAAAGGCACACCGCACATCCTCTGCACCTATTTGTACGAAGTCGCCGGTTTGTTCTCCAGCTTCTACGAGAACTGCCCGATCCTGACCGCAGACGACGAAGCCCAAAAGCAGAGCCGCCTGCGCCTCGCCGCACTGGCAGGACGGACCCTCAAGCAAGGCCTGGAATTGTTGGGCCTGGAAACTCTGGAGCGTATGTAAGTTGGCTGCCAAGAAAAAACCTGCACCCAAGCGCGGCGCCAGCCGCTACCAGGCACCGGCGAAGAAGCCTATTCCGGGCTGGTTGTGGATGGCCATCGGCCTGACGGTCGGCGCGTTTGTGGTGTTCCTGATGAAGCTCGACCCGGGCAAGGGCGATGACGTCAAACGGGTCAAGCAAGAACAGCAGAAGGCCACGAAAATGGCCGAGGCGAACAAGACACCGCCTAGCCCGACTGCGCCGGTGAAGCCGAAATACGACTTCTACACGCTGCTGCCGGAATCGGAAGTGATCGTGCCGCCGGACGCCGTGCCGGAGAAAACCCTGCCGACGCCGCAGCCGGTGCCGACTACGCCGGTTACCCCGGCGGAAGCAGCGAAGATCGACACGGCCCGGGCCCAGGCTGCGCTGGCCGGGATTACCCCGCCGCCACCGCCGCCGGTCGCCACCACCAAGGCCGCGCCCGTGACCAAGTTCTTCCTGCAGGCGGGCTCGTTCCCGAAACAGGCGGATGCGGACCGTGTGCGTGCGCAGATCATTCTGCTGGGGCAGGCGGTGACGGTGGAGTCGGGCACTGTGAAGGACGCGACCTGGTATCGCGTGCTGGTGGGGCCGTTCAGCAACCGTGAACAGCTGACCGTGGCGCAGAAGCAACTGGCCGGCGCCGGGTTTAGCAACCTGTTGTTACAACAACGCCAGAGCCGCTGATTCCGGAAACAGCATCGGGTTAATGTGGGAGCGGGCTTGCTCGCGAATGCGGTAGATCAGTCAATATTTTAGGTGACTGACACACCGCATT
>NZ_JACARS010000218.1:0-3910 GCF_013386485.1 Pseudomonas sp. P7758
TGTCACGCAGGGCGGCGGCGTAATGCACCATCTGCCGCGCCACGGCGATTTGCGTCGCCATGTCCGCCAGGCGGAAGGCCACGGCCTGGTGCTCGATGATCGGCTTGCCAAAGCTTTCCCGCTCGCGGGCGTAGTCCCGGGCCGCTTCAAATGCCGCCCGCGCCATTCCCACCGCCTGCGAAGCAATGCCGACACGCCCGCCTTCGAGGTTGGCCAGGGCGATCCGGTAGCCTTCGCCCTCCTCGCCCAAACGATTGGCCACCGGCACCTTCACATCCTCAAACAGGATCTGGCAGGTGTCGGAAGCATGCTGGCCGAGCTTCTCCTCGACCCGCGCGACGCTGTAGCCCGGCGAGTCGGTGGGCACGATAAAGGCGCTGATGCCGCGTTTGCCGGCAGCCGGATCGGTGACTGCAAACACAATCACGATCCCGGCGTTTTGCCCGGAAGTGATGAACTGCTTGCAGCCATTCAAGACGTAGTGATCGCCCTCCAGCCGGGCACGGGTTTTCAGGCCGCTGGCGTCGGAACCGGCCTGGGGCTCGGTCAAGGCAAACGCACCGAGCATCGCACCACTGGCCAGGGGCTTGAGGAACTGCTCGCGCTGTTGATCATTGCCGAACTTGAGGATCGGCACGCAGCCCACGGAGTTGTGCACGCTCATGATGGTCGAGCAGGCGCCGTCACCGGCAGCGATCTCTTCCAGGGCCATGGCGTAGGCCAGGTAGCCGGTATCACAGCCGCCCCATTGCTCCGGGACCAGCATGCCGAAAAAGCCCAGCTCGGCCATTTCACCAATGGCTTCCTTGGGAAAGCGATGCTCGCGGTCCCACTCGGCAGCGAACGGTTTGAGGCGTTCCTGGGCAAATTGCCGGGCGGCTTCGCTGATTTGCAGTTGTTCGTCATTCGGCAGCATAGGTGTTCCTTAGTACAGGCATTCAACGGCCATGGCCGTGGCTTCACCGCCGCCGATGCAGATCGCTGCAACGCCGCGCTTGAGGCCTTTCTGGCGCAGGGCCGAAAGCAGGGTCACCAGGATCCGCGCGCCGGACGCGCCAATCGGATGGCCCAGGGCACAGGCACCGCCGTGGATGTTGACCTTGCTGTGGGGAATCTCCAGCTTGCTCATGGTCACCAGGCTGACCACGGCAAAGGCTTCGTTGATTTCAAACAGGTCGACTTCGTCGAGGTTCCAGCCGGTCTTGCTCATCAGCTTGCGGATCGCCCCCACCGGCGCTACCGGGAACAGGCCAGGCTCATCGGCAAACGCCGCGTGGCCATGGATCACCGCCAGAGGCTTGAGCCCGCGCTTGTGCGCTTCGGACTGGCGCATCAGCAGCAGCGCCGCCGCACCGTCGGAAATCGAACTGGAGTTGGCTGCCGTCACCGTACCGCCTTCACGGAAGGCCGGCTTCAGGGTGGCGATCTTGTCCAGCTTGGCTTTCGGCGGCTGTTCGTCGTGGATGATGGTTTTCTGTTCCTTGCCCACGGTGACCTGCACCGGGACGATTTCGGCGATGAAGTTGCCGTCGGTGATCGCCTGTTGCGCACGGGTCAGGGACGCAATCGCGAACGCGTCCTGGGCCTCGCGGGAAAAGCCGTTGTGCTCGGCGCAGTCCTCGGCAAAGGTGCCCATCAAGCGGCCCTTGTCGTAGGCGTCCTCAAGGCCGTCGAGGAACATGTGGTCGAGCACCCGGCCGTGGCCCATGCGGTAACCGCTGCGGGCGCGGTCCAGCAGGTACGGCGCGTTGGACATGCTCTCCATGCCACCGGCGATGACCACTTCCACGCTGCCCGCCAGCAACGCGTCATGGGCCAGGATCGTGGCTTCCATGCCCGAACCGCACATCTTGTTGAGGGTGGTGCAGCGCGTGGACTTGTCCAAGCCAGCACCCAGCGCCGCCTGGCGTGCCGGCGCCTGGCCGAGGCCGGCGGGCAGCACGCAACCGAACAGCACTTCATCCACGGCATCGGAAGCGATACCGGCGCGTTCGACCGCTGCACGAATCGCCGCAGCGCCCAGTTGCGGAGCGGTGAGGCCTTTGAGATCGCCCTGGAACCCGCCCATCGGAGTGCGTACCGCGCTGACAATAACGATTGGATCAGTCATGAAAATCTCCTTATTTGGCTGCCATGCGCAAGGCCCCGTCGAGACGGATCACCTCGCCGTTGAGCATGCTGTTTTCAATGATATGCCGCACCAGCGCGGCGTACTCGCCCGGCTTGCCCAGGCGCGGCGGGAATGGCACGCCGGCGGCGAGGGATTCGCGCACTTGCGGCGTCATGCCCGCCATCATCGGAGTTTCGAAAATACCGGGGGCGATGGTCATCACCCGAATCCCGTAGCGCGCCAGTTCGCGGGCCGCCGGCAGGGTCAGGCTGGCAATCGCGCCCTTGGACGCGGCATAGGCCGCCTGGCCGATCTGGCCGTCAAACGCTGCCACTGAAGCGGTATTGATGATCACACCGCGCTCGCCATCGGCATTCGCCTCGGTTTCAGCGATAGCCGCTGCAGCCAGGCGCAGCAGGTTGAAACTGCCGATCAGGTTGACGTTGATCACCTGGGCGAAGTTGGCCAGCACGTGCGGGCCATTTTTGCCGAGGATTTTCTCGCCCCGCACCACACCGGCACAGTTGACCAACCCATGCAAACCGCCAAAGGCGGCGACGGTGGCCTGTACCGCCGCTTCGGCAGCGGCTTCCTGGCTGATATCGGCGACCGCGCTGCGGGCCTGCGCGCCGAGCTTTTGCGCCTGGGCGGCCACTGCGTCGGCGTTCAGGTCCACCAGCATCACCTTGGCACCGGCCGCCACGAGCATCTCGGCGGTTGCCGCGCCGAGGCCTGAAGCGCCACCGCTGACCAGAAAAACCTTGTTCTCAATCTGCATCATTGTTTCCTTGAAGAATGGGTCACGCCGTGGCCGCCTGGGCCTTGGCAATTTCCTGATTACGCAAAATGAAGCGTTGCAGCTTGCCGCTCGGGGTCTTGGGCAGCTCGCTGACAAATTCGATTTCCCGCGGGTACGAGTGAGCGGCCAGGCGCTTGCGCACGTGCTGGCGCAGCTCTTCGGCCAGGGCCGGCTCGGCGCGGTACTGCTCGCTGAGCACCACAAACGCCTTGACGATCTCGGTGCGTTCCGGACATGGCTTACCCACCACGGCGGCCTCCACCACGGCCGGATGCTCGATCAAGGCGCTTTCTACGTCGAACGGCCCCACGCGATAGCCGGAGGTGGTGATCACATCGTCGCTGCGCCCGACAAAGCTGATGCTGCCATCGGGGTTCAGCTCCACCGTATCGCCGCTGAGGTAGTACTTGCCGACGAAGGCCTTGGTCTTGACGCCGTCATAACCGGCAAACCAGCACATCGGCGATTGCTCGCGGTCGATGGCGAGGATGCCCGGTTGGCCGGCGGGCAACTCCTGATGGTTGTCGTCCAGCACCACGATGCGATGGCCCGGCGAGGCAAAGCCCGCGGAGCCGACGTGCACCGGATGCTCCAGGCCATGGTGATTGCACAGCACCATGCCCAACTCGGTCTGGCCGTAGTGGTCGTGGATGGTCACGCCGAGGTTATCGGCGAACCAGCGGATCACTTCCGGGTTCAATGGCTCGCCGGCGCTGCTGACAATACGCAGCTTGCCCTTGATCGACTTGGCGAACTGCTCGCCCCCGGCGATCAGCAGGCGATAGGCCGTGGGAGAACCGGTGAGGTTGGTAATCCCGTATTTGTTGATGACACGGCATGTGCTTTCGAGGGTGAACGGGCCATCGTAGAAGGTGATCGGGTGGCCCATGGACAAGGGGCCGGTCACGCCGAAATAGATGCCGTAGGCCCAGCCCGGGTCGGCGACGTTCCAGAATGCGTCTTCGGGGCGCAGGTCGACGGCGTCGCGGGTGTAGCTCTGG
>NZ_JACARS010000219.1:0-3576 GCF_013386485.1 Pseudomonas sp. P7758
CAACTATCGAGAAACATCCTACGCATCTATACGCTGCTACCGATAAGACGCCCTCTTCCCGCCCCTAGCCCTCGACTGTAGACTCGCCTGCCAAGCGAGTTATTATTTAATACCTTTTAACTATTTTCAGAAGTTCCAAAGGTGCGGTGTAAGGCATTCCTGTTACTTTCGAAAGAAACTCGACGAACGTAGCAGCAAGCCATCAATCAAGACATGCCCCGCTTAAACGAACAGTCGAAATAACAATAAAGACCTTTTAAACAGCATTCAGCGCTGCCGTTTATTTCATTTAGAGGAATGTTTTGTGTCCGACCGTCGATTGCCCGACCCCTCAACCTCTGACGCTGTCGCGCCTTTGTCCCGCGACAGAGTCAATGCGGGTTACATCCCGCTGCCAAAACTGGATCGGCTGATGGAACTGCGTGATGCACTGGTGGTGCTCAAGGGGCCATTGGCCAACAATCCATCGCTGCGGGAAAATGTACAAAACCTGCTGATCAACGAGGAAACCGATGACCGTGTGCTGGGCAAGATCAGCAACCCCATGCCACCGCCAACCCGCCTGATACCGTTTGGCTGACACGTTTTACTGCAAAAATACTGCACTTGACCTGCATTAATATGCATTGGCAGCAGTCTTCATCGATTGGCACACTGCGCAGGTTCCTCCCCCAAATGCAGGAACTTCTTTAAAGGGCTTTTCCGGGAAACCAGGCAAGCCTTTTTTTTCGCCCGCTTTTCACGGATCGTCTGTCAATGCTCGCTCGCTGGTTACCCGCTGCCATCAATACCCGCCCTGCCGAATGGAGTCGTGCCGCCATCGGCATGGCCCTGGGCACACTGTTCAGCGTCTGGGTGTGCGCCCAGGTGTTCGGCACCGAGGTGGCCCTGCACCTGATAGGCCCGCTGGGAGCCTCGGCGGTGCTGCTGTTTGCCGTATCCTCCGGCGCGCTGGCCCAGCCCTGGTCGATCATCGGCAGCTACCTGTGTGCCGGGATTGTTGCGCTGCTGGTGGCCCGGGTATTGGGCCGAACGCTGGGCAGCGCATGCCTGGCTGCCGGGATGACCGTGATCCTGATCTGCTGGCTGCGCTGCCTGCATCCACCGGCGGGCGGCCTGGCCATGAGCCTGGTGCTGGCTGACCCTGCCTCGATTGCCATGGGCTGGCACGAACTTGCCGCAGTCATGCTGGGAGCCACAGCCTTGTTGGCCTGCGCGCTGGCCTACAACAACGCCACGCGCACGCGTTACCCCAAGGGCACCCGCGAACCGGCTGCGCCGATCTTTATGCCAATGGCCACCGAAAACCCCGGGATCAGCGCCGAGGACCTCAAGCAGGCCCTCGCCGAGCGCGAGCAGTTCCTGGACGTTACCCCGCAGGAGCTGGAGGAGCTGATCCAGGCCAGCGAGCGGTATGCCCGGCGGCGCACCATCGGCGCGGTTTTCCAGCACCAGGGCCAGCCTCCTCCATAAGGCAAAAATGCAAAAACGACCTGCATGATTCCGACTTGTACTGGGCAAATTTGCACTGGTACGATCGCGAGATGGTTCGCCCGCGAACATCTTGATAAAGAACAATAAAAGCAGGGAGTTAGAGATGACTGCTCAGGTTTCATCCGAGGCAAGCAGCGCCGGGATTGTGCAAGACGAGGTCCTGGCGCACGTACGCAACCATATTGGCCACCTGACCCTCAATCGCCCCGCAGGCCTTAACGCCCTCACCCTGGACATGGTCCGCAGCCTCAGCCGGCATTTGCAGGCGTGGGCGGACGATCCCCAGGTGCATGCCGTGGTGTTGCGCGGTGCCGGTGAAAAAGCCTTCTGCGCCGGCGGCGACATTCGCTCGCTGTACGACAGCTTCAAGAGCGGCGACACCCTCCACGAAGACTTCTTCGTCGAGGAATACGCCCTCGACCTCGCCATTCACAACTATCGCAAACCGGTCCTGGCACTGATGGACGGCTTCGTCCTTGGCGGTGGCATGGGCCTGGTGCAAGGCGCCGACCTGCGGGTGGTCACCGACCGCAGCCGCCTGGCAATGCCCGAGGTGGCCATCGGGTATTTCCCTGACGTGGGCGGCAGCTATTTCCTGCCGCGCATTTCCGGGGAACTGGGGATCTACCTCGGGGTGACCGGCGTGCAGATTCGTGCCGCCGACGCCCTGTATTGCGGCCTGGCGGACTGGTACCTCGACAGCGCCCGGCTCGCCGACCTCGACCAGCGCCTGGACCGCCTGGAATGGCACGATTCTCCCCTCAAGGACCTGCAAGGCCTGCTGGCCAGCCTCGCGGTGCAACAATTGCCCGACGCCCCTCTGGCGGCGCTACGCCCAGCCATCGATCACTTCTTTGCCTTGCCGGACGTGCCGAGCATCGTCGAGCAATTGCAGCAAGTCACCGTCGCCGACAGCCATGACTGGGCATTGACCACCGCCAGCCTGATGCAGACGCGCTCCCCCCTGGCCATGGCCGTGACCCTGCAGATGCTGCGTCGCGGGCGCCACCTGCCGCTGGAGCAATGCTTTGCCCTGGAACTGCACCTGGACCGCCAATGGTTTGCCCGTGGCGACCTGATCGAAGGCGTCCGCGCCCTGCTGATCGACAAGGACAAAACCCCTCGCTGGAACCCTCCAACCCTGCAGGCGTTGGAGGCTGATCATGTCGAAAGCTTCTTCCGCGACTTCGACAAGAACGGGAACTAAATCATGCAAGATATTGAATTTACAGAAGAACAAGTGATGATCCGCGACATGGCGCGGGACTTTGCCCGTGGCGAAATCGCCCCCCACGCCCAGGCTTGGGAAAAGGCCGGCTGGATCGACGATGCCCTGGTCGCCAAGATGGGCGAGTTGGGTTTGCTGGGCATGGTGGTGCCTGAAGAATGGGGCGGCACCTACGTCGACTACGTGGCCTACGCCCTGGCAGTGGAAGAGATTTCCGCTGGCGACGGCGCTACCGGCGCACTGATGAGTATCCATAATTCAGTGGGTTGCGGGCCAATCCTCAACTACGGCTCACAAGCACAAAAGGAAACATGGCTGGCGGAACTGGCCAGCGGCCAGGCCATCGGTTGCTTCTGCCTTACCGAACCCCAGGCCGGTTCCGAAGCGCACAACCTGCGCACCCGTGCCGAACTGCGGGACGGCCAGTGGGTGATCAACGGCGCCAAGCAATTCGTCAGTAACGGCAAGCGCGCCAAGCTGGCGATCGTGTTTGCAGTGACCGACCCGGAGCTGGGCAAGAAAGGCATCTCGGCGTTCCTGGTGCCGACCAACACCCCGGGCTTCGTGGTGGACCGTACCGAACACAAGATGGGCATTCGTGCCTCGGACACCTGTGCCGTCACCCTCAACCAGTGCACCGTACCGGAAGCCAACCTGCTGGGTGAACGCGGCAAGGGCCTGGCCATCGCCCTGTCCAACCTCGAAGGCGGACGCATCGGGATTGCCGCCCAGGCGCTGGGTATCGCCCGTGCCGCCTTTGAGGCCGCGCTGGCCTATGCCCGTGACCGGGTGCAGTTCGACAAGGCGATCATCGAGCACCAGAGCGTGGCCAACTTGCTGGCCGACATGCAAAC
>NZ_JACARS010000220.1:0-8347 GCF_013386485.1 Pseudomonas sp. P7758
TAAGAGCGGAACCAATCTCAAACATCACCCAAAAACGGATATACCCCCAATCACCCAGCCACCAAGTCCCCCACCCGTGCACTGCGCAAATACGTCTGATACAACGCCGCATAAGCCCCCCCACGATCAATCAACGCATCATGCGCCCCAAGCTCAACGACCTGCCCATGCCGAACCACAGCAATCCGGTCCGCATCCCGGATCGTCGCCAGCCGATGGGCAATGATGATCGCCGTACGCCCCAGACACAGCCTGCGCAACGCCCGTTGAATCCGCCGCTCTGTGTGAATGTCCACCGCCGAAGTCGCCTCATCCAGCACCAGCACCGCCGGGTCCGCCAGATACGCCCGCACCAGGCAAACGAGCTGCCGCTGCCCATGACTCAAATGCGCCCCCAAAGGCCCAACCTCGGTGTGATACTGATGCGGCAACCGCTCCAATACCTCATCGGCGCCCAGCTCCCGGGCCGCCGCGACCAGGGTCGCGTCATCCGCCAACGGCGCCGCCAACCGCAAGTTGTCGAGAATGCTCCCGCTGAACAACACATTGTCCTGCAACACCACCCCGACATTGCGCCGCAACGCATGCTGGGCCAGCTCCCGCACATCAATCCCGTCCAGCCGCACCACGCCCGACTGCACCTCATAAAACCGCGTGAGCAACTGCACCAGCGTGCTTTTCCCATGCCCCGAAGGCCCGACAATCGCCAACACCTCACCCGCAGGAATATGCAAATCCAGCCCATTGATCACCGGCGCCTGCGCACTTGGCACATAACTGAAACCCACCTGCTCGAACCGCACCTCACCCCGCGCTCGGCCCAAATGGCGCGGTGTAGCGCTGTCGGTAATCTGCGCCTGGGTATCGAGCAACAGGAAAATCCGCTGCGCCGACGCCGATCCGGTGGCGTAGCGTTCAAACAGGTCCGACAGCTCCTGCAACGGCCCCAAGAACAGGAACACGTAAAACAGACTTTCGGCCACTTGCCCGACCGACACTTCACCGGCCGCCAGCCCATAGCCGCCCACCAGCAATAACAAGGCGATTCCCGCCGAACTCAGCAGCGCCGTAAAGGGCGCAAACCACCCCGAGCGCAAGCTGCCGCGAATCAGTGCATGGTTGAAGTCATCCAACAGCCCGCGATAACGCCGCAGGTTCGGCGTCTCCTGGGCGCACTGCTGCAGCATCCGCGCGCCGCTGACGCTTTCCACCAGGTGTGCGGTAAAACGACTGCGGTTTTCCGCAACCCGCGCCCAGTTGCGCTGGGAGATCCGCTTGAAACTCCAGGTCGCCAGCACCAGCAACGGTACGGTGGCCACCAGGCTGAGGAAGAATCGCGGGTCGATACGCCACAACATCACCGATGCCAGGCCACAGCGCAGCAAGGCACCGAGCAGTTCAGGCGGGCCCTGGATCACCAAGGGTTCGAGGGCGTCCACGTCGCGGTCAACCCGGGAAATGATCCGCCCGGCACGGGTCTGGTCGAAGTAGCTGACGCTCAAGCCCTGGACATGCGCAAACACCTGCACCCGCAGGGCGTTCAGCACGCGGATCGCCGCGCCACCGGCAACAAACTGCGAGACCCCGGCCAGCAGGAATCGCACCAGCCAACTGGCGGCCAGCCCCACGCCCAGCCATAGCACCAGGCGCTCGTCCAGCAGCCAGTGGTCGGCCTGCTGAATCAAGCCACGGTCCAGCAGTTCACGCACGAACCAGGGTCGCAAAAACACCGTGAACACCAGCAATAGCTCAATGCCGATCACCGCGAAAATCGAGCGGCGGATTGGCCTGAGCAGCGGCAGCAAGCGTTTGAACATGCTGCGGTCGAGGGCCTTTTTCGCGAGCATTTCTTCAATTTCGATATCGCTCAAGGCTTTGCCGGCGATTGGATTAGCCATGGTCGATCCCCAGCAGGTCGCGGTAGTGCGGGTGGGTGTGTTGCAGTTCGGCGTGGGTGCCTGTGGCGGCGATTTTGCCGTCCGCGAGCATCAGCACCCGGTCGGCCAGGAGGATGGTCGACAACTTGCTGGAGATCACCAGCACGGTGGTACCGCGCAGTTCTCGCAGGTTGTTCAGTACGTGCCGTTCGCTGATGGCGTCGAGGGCGCTGGTGGCGTCGTCCAGGCACAGGATGTCCGGTTGGCCCAGCAGCGCCCGCGCCAGGCACAGGCGCTGGCGCTGGCCGCCGGACAAGGTCACGCCACGATCACCCAGCGGCGTGGCCAGGCCGTGGGGCAGGCGCAGCAAGATGTCGTCCGCTGCGGCGAGGCGCAGGGCTTCAAGCAATTGCTCATCAGTGGCGTCGGGAGCGTTCAGGCGCAGGTTGGCGGCGAGGCTGCCGGCGAACAGGAAGCTCTCTTGCGGCACCACGTGCACCCGTTGGCGCAACGCACCGAGGTCAAGTTCGCGAATGTCTTGCCAGCCAGCGCCGTCATGGCCCAGCAGCACGCGCCCGGTGCTCACATCAGTGAGGCGTGGCAACAGGCTGGCCAGCAGGCTTTTCCCGGTGCCGGTGGCGCCCACCAACGCGACAATTTCGCCGGGCACCAGGGCCAGCGAGCAGTCATGCAGAATGTCCCGCCCACCGCCGGGAGCGCTGACACTGACGTGCTCCAGGCGCAACCCCAGGGGCGAAGCGGGCAGGGTGGCGCTGCCGCTGCGTATCGCTGCGGGGGCGTCCAGCAGTTGCCAGATACGTTCGGCACTGGCCCGGGCATCGGCGAAGGTTTGCATCACCCGGCCAATGCCTTCGATGCGAAATACCAGGGTGGTGGCGATCAGCAGCGAGGTCACCAGTTCACCGATGCCCAACTGACCAGCCGCCACCAGGTGGGCGCCGTAGACCAGGATCCACACATGGCCGAGGGCGACCACGGCCTGGGGCAGCGGAATGCGTGAACTGGAATAGGCCAGCGCCTGGCGGGCCAAGCCTGCGAACACTGCAACCTGTTCGGAAAAACCCTGGATACGGCTCTGCTCAAGGGCAAAGGATTTGATCACCCGCACCCCGCCGATGCCTTCACTGAGGTCCTGGTTGACGCGGTCGTAGGCCGCGCCGACGCTGCGGTCGAGTTCAACCAGGCGTTCGGTTTGCAGCACGAAAATCCACAGTCCGGTGACGGTCAGCAGCAGCGGTACCAAGCCCAGCCACGGGTTGTACCAGCTCAACAGACCCACGGTGGCCAACACCACCAGCGGGGTTTCCACCACCTGGCGCCAGAAGGTGATCAGCGCGTCACGCACCTTGTCGGCATCGCGGGTGGTGCGGGTGATCATCTCGCCCATGCCGTGCTGCCAGTGATAACCCAGGTGCAGGCTTTGCACCTGGGCGAGGATGCGTTCGCGCAGGCGTGTCAGCAGTTCCTGGCTGAGCACCAGGGACATGACGCTGGCGGCGTATTGCAGCGCGCCACGGCCCAGAGCCACGGCGAGCATCAGCCACAGCCAGTGCCAGCCAAGGCTGGCATCGAGGCTGCCGTCGGCGTGGCGGATCACTGCGCGACCGGCGCTGACATCGTTGACCGCATGGCCGATCAGCCATTGTTGCCAGACCAGGCCGAGGTTGATGGCCACGAACAGCCCGGCGACCAGAGCGAAGCGCCAGGGCATTTCACGGTAGATCGCCAGGCTGCGCAGAAGGGGGTGTCTTTCGATCATGAAAAGCTCATTGGGTTTATTGATCCTTCCCAAATTGTGGCGAGGGAGCTTGCTCCCGCCGGGTTGCGAAGCGACCCCAAAAACAGGGCCTGCTGCGCAGTCCAGCGGGACCAAGCTTCCTCGCCACAGGGATGTGTTGGGTTGGTCTAGCGAGTGGTAGCGCCCTGGGCTTCCTTGGCATTGAGGATCGCCGTGTACTCCCCCGGATCAATCCCGTTCAGGTAGTAGTTGCCCACATGGTGCAAGCGCCAGCGAATCGGGTCGTGGGTGGTATGCACCCGGGCGTTGCGCCAGAACCGGTCGAGGTTCCATTTGCTCAGCGACGAACTGGCCCCCAGCAACGAGAAAATATCGCTGGAGATCTTCAACGAAGCGCTGTCCGAATGCGCCCGTGCCGTGGCCACCGACAGGATCAATTCGTCCTGTAGTTCCTTGTTCTCCGGGTCCAGCTCATGTGCGTCGAACACCCGCGCCGCATCCCGCAGCAGCGACTCGGCTGCACGCAGGGCCACCGCGTATTCACCGATTTGCTTGATGATGTGCGGCTCTTCATTGGCGTGGTCCACGCCGCTTTCTACCCAGGGCCGGGCGTTGTGCTTGAGGTACTCCACCGCCGCGGTCAGCGCGCCCGAGGCAATCCCGGTATCGATCGCCGCATGCAGGATCTGCGGGAAGGTCAGGCCGGTGCGTTTCATCGGGCCCTTGCGCTTCGAAACGAAGTCTTCATCCAGCTCGATATTGTCGAAATTCACCGTGCCGCTGACTGAGTTTTTCTGGCCGAAGGCTTCCCAGTCATCCACCAGGGTCAGGCCCGGTGCGTTGCGGTTGAGCAGCACGCCGGCGCCGCCGTCATCCGAGGCCGCGGTCAGGGAGATCCATTCGGCAAGGTAGGAACCGGTGGAGTAGAACTTGCTGCCATTGAGCACCAGCTTGCCGTCGGCACGCCGCTCGACGCGGGTCTTGAGGGCGAACTTGTTCTTGCCGCCGACTTCCGCCAGGGCATTGCCAAAGCGCTTGCCGGCCAGCACATCGGCCACCAGGCGATCACGCACCGCATCCGGATAGCCGTTGAAGATGCCCCGCAGCATCACGTTGTGAATCTGCAGCAACTGGCCCACACCACCATCGGCCACCGAGACCAGGCGCACGGTTTCGACGATGGTTTGCACCGAAGCCCCCAGCCCGCCGAATGCCTTGGGCACACCGATGGCGGTCAGGCCGCTTTGGGACAGCAGTTGCGCCTGGCGCCACGGCAACTGGCCGTTCTGGCTGCTGTCGGCGGCAATCGCGGCGATCTCCACGGCGATTTCCTTGGCTGCGGCAATGGCTTCGGCCTCGCTGAGCAATTGGCGTACCGGTACCTGTTCGAACGTACTCATAGTTTCTTCCCCTGATTTGGCCCGTGTGTTTAAGCCCCTCTGCAGGAGCCGGCTTGCCAGCGATGGACTCAAGTGCACCGCGTAAACCCGTCAGTACACGTCATCGTTAACCACCATCGCTGGCAAGCCAGCTCCTACAGGGGATTGCGCTGGATGTCGGGCATTGAAGGTGCCTTGAGCAAGTTCTGCGCCAATGCCGAAAACCACCCCTGGCGGGGCCTGCGATAACGGGGTGTTGCTGGGGCAGCAGTGGCGAACGGGTGACTGCTGGGCCAGCAGCAGCGCTGCTGACAGGCCAGCAACAGTACTTCGACTCTTTGCGCCAAAGCCCTGCAAACCGGGGCTTTGGCCAATTGGCACGGCCTCTGCAATACCCCCATGGACTGCCTTGCCCAATTCAATGGAGCTGCCCATGACCCTCTCCGCGATCCTGCCCAAGCCTGCGCTTGAGCAGATCTGGTTTACCCGCTGCCCGGTACCGACCGCCTCCGGCATCGCCTACAAACTCGGTTGGCTGGGCGACGAATTCGCCGCCGACGGCCTGCCGGTCTCGACCTTGCAGGAGGCTCGTCAACTGGGCCATCACCACTACGATCACGAGCTGCCGGGGCTGTTTCGCGAAGGCGGTAATGTGCCGGCATTGGCCGCCCGTGCCGCCGGCGCGCCGAGCCGTTTGATCGGCCTGACCTGGATCGAGGAATGGCAAACCATCCTGGTCCGCCCGGACTCCGGCATCACGCGTCCCGAGCATTTGAAAGGCAAGCGCCTGGCCTTGCCGGCCTGGGGTGACAGCCGTCCGGGGAGCATCGCCCGGGCCATGAGCCTGCACGGTTACAAAGGCGCGTTGAGCCTGGCCGGCCTGGGCTTTGATGACGTGCAACTGGTGGAGGTCGCGCTGCACGATCAGGAGCAGGCGCCCAACCCACAGGAAGGTTTGCAACGCCTGTGGTCGGGCCTCGATTACCTGGCGCGCGGCGAAGTGGACGCGGTGTACGTCAAGGGCGCTTCGGCCGCCGACGCCGCGCGCCGTCTGGGCCTGGTGGTGGGCATCGACCTGGACCTGATCGCCGAGCCGCGCTACCGCATCAACAACGGCACGCCGCGCCCGATCACTGTCCACCAGAGCCTGCTGGACAACCACTTTGACCTGGTGGTGCGTTTCCTCGCACAAACCCTGAACGCGGCTGACTGGGCCGCGAACAATCGCGACGGCCTGAACGCGATTCTCGAAGAAGAAACTCGCGCCGGCAGTGCCGGTGTGGCCGAGGCCTATCGCGGTGATTTCCATACCACCCTGGCGCCGGACCTGTCGGCCGAGCGCCTGGATTTCCTCGGCATCCAGAAAGACTTCCTGTACCTGCACGGCTTCCTGGAGCGCGATTTTGCGATCGCCGACTGGGTCGACCCGCGCCCTCTGCAAGCTGCCCATGAACTGTTGGCCAAGCGCCGCGCCTGAACCCGGAGAAACTGCCATGACTGCCATTGTCCACGCCCAACCGATCACCCAGGAACTGCAGGCCTTTATCGACAAGGTCCTGCTGGAAGCCGAAGAAGCCTTCACGGTCTTCCGCGAAACCAACACCATCACCGCCAACGGCACCGTGGGCTTTATTGAGCGCGTGCCGGGCCAGGAACTGCTGGTGTCGGTCAACTACGGCGGCCCGTGGAACTACCGCAAGCCGCTGCAGGCCACCGTCACCGACTTTGCCGGCAACGTGATTGTCGGCAAGGGCAAGGGCGGCCTGGGGCGCTACACCAAGCTGTTCCAGCAGCATGCAGACGTGACCACCGTGTCCCACGTGCACTCGCCGTACCTTGGGGCCTGGGCCCAGACCCACCGCACGCTGCCGTTCCATTACGTGCCGGTGCAGCGTTACCAGTTGGCGCGGGAACTGCCGGTGTACATCGACCGTCGCCAGCAGGAAGTGGATTTCATCCTCGACAAGATCGCGGAAAACCCCTTCAACCTGGCGATCCTCGAAGCCAACGGCGGCTCCACGGTGTGGGGCAAGCAGGGGTTGCGGGCCACGGCTGAGTTCATCCTGTTGCTGGAGGAGGGCGCGCAACTGCAATTGCTGGCGGATGCCCTGGGCGGTTCGCGGGCATACGGGCCGGGGGTGTTGACCCAGCAGTGGAAGATGAGTGGGTTGTTTGAGCAAGCCACGGCGCTGGGCCTGGTCCCCGCCATCGACCGCAAAAACTGAACACACCCTTATCACGGTGACTGAAACCACCACGACCCCTGTATGAGCCGGCTTGCCGGCGATAGCGGTGCATCAGGCGACATTCCTGTTGGATGTGCCACCGTTATCGCCGGTAAGCCGGCTCCTACAAGGGGCGGTTCCATTCAAGGATGTTGCCCCATGGCGGTAAAAATTCTCTGGTACCTCACCACCCCCGACGGCCCTTATCCATGGGAGCCCGAAGGGCGCTGGAAGACCGACTTCCAGCATCTCAAGCAACTCGCGGTCGCCAGTGATCGCCTGGGTTTCTACGGCTCGCTGCTGGGCTCCAGCCCCAACGAAAGCCTGGCGGTGGCCGCCTCGCTGATCGACGCCACCCAGCGCCTGCGTTTCCTGGTGGCGCAACACCCGGGCGAGCTGTCACCGGCAGTCCTGGCCAAGTGGGCCCTGACCTTCGACCAATTCTCCAATGGCCGCCTGCTGTTCAACGTGGTCAATGGCAATGATGCGGGCCTGGCGACCCTCGGCGTGCATTACCCCCACGATGAGCGCTACGCCTTCAGCCTCGAATACTGGCGCGCCTTCCAGGGCTTCTATGCCGGCGATACTCGGGGTTATGAAGGCCAATACATCAAGCTCGCACCGCGTGCGCCGGGAGCGGCCAAGCATCCGCTGGGCGGCTGGCATCCGCCGTACCAGAAACCGGGCATCCCGCTGTGGGGCGCCGGCACCTCGGGGCCAGGGGTGGAACACTCGGTGCAATTGCTGGACGTGTACCTGAGCTTCGCCAATACGCCGCCAAAGCTGGGGGACAAGTTCCGCAAGGTCGCCGCCGAAGCCGCGAAGATCGGCCGTGAGCTGACCTTCGGTACCCGCCTGCAAATCATCGTACGCGAGACCGAAGAAGAAGCCTGGGCCCACGCCGAGAAACTGCTGCAACGCACCTCGCTGCAAACTGCGCGCAATGCCATCGAGCGCCAGTTGCCACCCGGGGTGAGCTTCGAGGATTACCACAGCGACGACCCGCAAACCCAGCGCAACGTCGAGACCATTCGCGCCGGCCGCCTGCCCACGGCTCGCGAGCTGGAGATCTACCCCAACGTGTGGCTCGGCCCGAGCCTGTTCGGC
>NZ_JACARS010000221.1:0-4289 GCF_013386485.1 Pseudomonas sp. P7758
GACACACCGCATTCGCGAGCAAGCCCGCTCCCACATTTTAGACCGTGGCCATCTGTGGGATCCGGGTTGGACTCATCGCCGCCATCGCCACCGAAGTCGCCGCCGTGCGCGTCTCCACTCCCAGCTTCACATACACATGCTCCAGATGCTTGTTCACCGTCCTCGGACTCAACCCAAGAATGTCGCCAATATCCCGATTGGTCTTGCCACACGCCACCCAACGCAGCACTTCCACCTCCCGCTCCGTCAGTTGAAACCGCGCCGACAACAACTTGTGCGCCGGCTCATCCTCCAGGGTGATCACGCTCGGCTGTGTCGCCGCACGCGCCGACAGCAAAATCCGCGACGTACGCAAATGCGCCGCCACCCGCGCCAGCACTTCATCCGTCTGGATCGGCTTGGTCACGTAGTCACTCCCGCCCACCTCGAACCCCTGCACCACATGCTTGCTGTCGGTGAGCCCGGTCATGAACACCACCGGAATATCCGCGCTGGCCGGTTGCGCCTTGAGCCGGCGGCAGGTTTCAAATCCGTCCAGGCCGGGCATCACCGCGTCCAGCAGGATCAAATCCGGGCGTCGGCGTTGCACGCGGTTCAGCGCGCTGAGGCCGTCCAGCGCCACCAGCACCATGTAGCCGGCGTCGTCCAGGGCGTCGGAGAGCATGGCCAGGTTGTCCGGGGTGTCGTCGACAATCAGCACCACGCCGGGCTCAGCGCTGTGGGTCAAGGCATTCATCTTCGGCCTCCTTCAGGATGCGGTTGAGTTCTTCCAGGCGAAAGCTTTTCAGCAAGGCCCGGAGCTTGTTGATGAACGGTGCGGTACCTGGGCTGTCCAGCACGATGGCGTCGAGCTTTTCATGCAAACCACGCACATAGCCAATGGCGCTCAGTTCGGCGAGCACCGCGAGTTCTTCTGCGCTGGGTAGCGCGCCTTGGGTCGCGACCGGCGCGGCGAGCGGTGTGCGACGGCGCAGCCATTGCAAGTCCAGGTGCAGTTGCAGGCGCCCGAGCAATTCAGGGGTACGCACCGGCTTGGCCAGGTAGTCGTTGCAGGCGCCGGCGATGCTGCGTTCGCGGTCGTCAGTGAAGGCGTTGGCGGAGATGATGATAATCGGCGCGGCAGACAGCGCATTACGCCGGATCATCCGGCTGGTGGCCCAGCCGTCCATGGTCGGCATCGAGAGGTCCATCAGGATCAGGTCCGGCGACAGCAGCGCCACCTGGCGGATCGCCTCCTGGCCGTTGCTGGCCTGGGACACCTCGAAGCCCAGGGGCGTGAGCATGCCGCTGAGCACCTTGCGATGGTCCACGTGGTCATCCACCACCAGGATGCGCCGTCGTTCGCCGTGGTAGCCGATGATGTCGTGCTCCACATGCACCACGGCTTGCGGCACGCGGACCTGGGACAGGAACAGCCGTACCTGGAAGCAGGTGCCCTTGTCCAGCTCGCTGACCACCCGCAATTCGCCGCCCATCAGCGAGGTCAGCATGCGTGTGATGGTCAGGCCCAGACCCACGCCCTTGTCCTGGCGCATCAGGTCGCCGCGTTCGAACGGCTGGAAAATCCGCTCGATCTGTTCGGGGTCAATCCCGATGCCGGTGTCGATGATTTCGAAGTTGGCGGTCTCGCGCATGTAGCTGACCCGCAGGCGCACCTCGCCGCTGTCGGTGAAGTTGATCGCGTTGCCCAGCAGGTTGATCAGGATCTGCCGCACGCGTTTTTCATCACCACGCACCACAGCAGGGATCTTGCCCACGCAGTCCAGGCGAAAGCGCAGGCCCTTGTCTTCGGCCTGGGGGGTGAACATTTGTTCCAGGTCGTGGATCAGTTCCGGGAAGGGGATTTCGGTGAGTTCCAGGCGCAGCTTGCCGGCCTCGATCTTCGCCACGTCCAGCAGGCCGTCGATCAGCGACAGCAGGTGCGAGCCGCTGCGCAGGATGGTCGCCAGGGCGTCCTGATGCTGTTCGGGCATGGCACTGTCGCGCTGCAGGATCTGGGTGAAGCCAAGGATGCTGTTGAGCGGCGTGCGCAGCTCGTGGGACAGCCCGGTGACGTAGCGACTCTTGGCCGCGTTCGCTGCTTCCGAGGCTTCCTTGGCCTGTTGCAGGGCCTGGTCGGTGAGGCTGTGGGCGGCGATCTCCTGCATCAGCAGCGAGGTTTGCCGGTCGGATTCTTCCTGGGCCACCCTCCGGCTTTCGCGGGTGAGTACTACCCACCAGGCGAGTACGGCGGCCAGCACCGAGAGCGTGAGGAACGCCTTGAAAAACGCCTGGTACAAGGTTTGCGAATGGGGCAAACCCTGGGCCGCCTGCATGTAGATCAGCGCCAGCGCCCCGGCGAGCATCAGTACCAGCGCCAGTAACAAGCCCAGGTAGTGCGCGAGCCGGGTATGCAGGCGCGGTACCAGCGTGGTCGGCAACAACCAGCGCAACACCCCTTCGAACTGGCTGGCCAGGCGTGCGTGGGGTTTGCAACGGTCGCCGCAACGCGCATCCAGTGAGCAACAGAGCGAGCAGATCGGCGTGCTGTAGGCCGGGCAGAACGCCATGTCGGCGGTCTCGAACGGGTTGCTGCACAGCCCGCAGATCACCAGGCCGGTGCCGGGTTGCGGGTGTATCAATTGCGCCTCGCTGCTGCGCGCAATGTAGTAGCGGCCCTTGGTCAGCCACGCCAATAGCGGCGCCATGATTAACGCGGTGCCCAGCGCGACAAACGGTGGCGCAGCCTGGGCCAGGGCGCCGAACAGGCCGAAGTGGGCGAGAATCGACAGCAGCGAGGCAATCAGCATCGAGCCGACGCCCACCGGGTTGATGTCGTAGAGGTGCGCACGCTTGAATTCGATGTGTTTGGGCGACAGGCCCAGGGGCTTGTTGATTACCAGGTCCGCTACCAGCGTGCCGATCCAGGCAATCGCGATATTCGCGTAGAGCCCCAGCACCTGCTCGATCACATCGAACACGCCGAGCTCCATCAGCATCAGCGCAATGGCGACGTTGAACACCAGCCACACCACGCGGCCGGGGTGGCTGTGGGTCACGCGGGCAAAGAAGTTCGACCAGGCCAGGGAACCGGCGTAGGCGTTGGTCAGGTTGATCTTCATCTGCGAGATGAACACGAACAGCACCATCGCCCCCAGCGCCCATTCGGGAGAGGAGAACACATAGCCGAACGCGACGAGGTACATCTGGGTTGGCTCGGCGGCGCGCTCCATGGGGATTTCATGTTGCAGGGCGAGGAACGCCAGGAACGCCCCGGCGAACATTTTCAACGCCCCCGGCACGATCCAGCCGGGCCCGGCGCATAAAAGCGCGGCCCACCAGCGCTTGCGGTTGGCGCTGGTTTTTTCCGGAAGGAAGCGCAGGTAGTCCACCTGTTCGCCGATCTGCGTGACCAGCGACAGCGCCACGGTGCAGGCGGCGCAGAACGACAGCAGATTGAAGTCGCCACCGTCGCTGCTGCGGCCGACAAAGCTGGTCCAGTCGCTGAAGGCCTCGGGGTTCTTCCACAACACGAAGCCATAGGGCAGCACCAACAGCACCAGCCACAACGGTTGCGTCCACAGTTGCAGGCGGCTGATCAGCGTTACGCCGTAGGCCACCAGCGGGATCACCAGCAGTGAACAGATGACATAGGCGATGGCCAGCGGGATATGGAAATACAACTCCAGGGCCAGGGCCATGATCGCCGCTTCCAGGGCGAAGAACAGGAAGGTGAAGCTGGCGTAGATCAGCGAGGTGATGGTGGAGCCGATGTAACCGAAGCCCGCGCCGCGGGTCAGCAGGTCCATGTCTACGCCATAGCGGGCGGCGTAGTAGCTGATGGGCAGGCCGGTGAGAAAGATCACCAGGCTGATGGCGAGGATCGCCCAGAAGGTGTTGGTAAAGCCGTAGCTCAAAGCCAATACGCCGCCGATGGCCTCCAGCGCCAGGAACGACACCGCGCCCAAGGCGGTGTTGGCGATGCGCAATTCCGACCATTTGCGGAAGGACTTCGGGGTGTAGCGCAGGGCGTAGTCTTCCATGGTCTCGTCGGCGACCCAGGAGTTGTAGTCGCGGCGGATCTTGACGATGCGCTGGGTGCCGGGGAGGGGGTGCACGGTGGGGAACTCCTGCAAGGATGGGGAGATGGCAGCAATATTCGTGCCCCAGTCCTGCGGGGTGCGCTCTTCGTGGCGAGGGAGCTTGCTCCCGTTGGACTGCGAAGCAGGCCCAGCAAGACCACTTCATTTTTCCAGGCAGAACCGGGTCGCCGGTTTTGGGGCCGCTGCGCAGCCCAACGGGAGCAAGCT
>NZ_JACARS010000222.1:0-1174 GCF_013386485.1 Pseudomonas sp. P7758
GACGCAGAGCGTCCAATTCGGCATTCCCATGCAGGGCGTGGGAACGATCGAACAGTGGCCTATAGTGAAGGCAACGCTTCCACCCGCACGGCCCGTCCGCTAAGGTGCGCGGCTTCGTTTTCTTCTTTTCTGCACAAAAGGCCCGGCATGACCGCGACAAACAAAGACCCACTGCACGGCGTCACCCTGGAACAGGTCCTCACCGCGCTGGTGGCGCATTACCAATGGGAAGGCCTGGCCGAACGCATCAACATCCGTTGTTTTTCCAGTGACCCGAGCATCAAGTCGAGCCTGTCGTTCCTGCGCAAGACCCCGTGGGCGCGGGAGAAGGTCGAGGGCCTGTACGTGAAGTTGATGCGCACCAAGCGACCGGTCGAGGACTGAGGTGAAACGTCACCTTATCGGCCTCGCAGCCCTCGGCGGTTGGGCCGGCCTGGCGCTGCAGCAGTACATCATTTTCTACTTCCGCTGGGTCGATGGCGCCAGCCTGTTGCCGGGCCTGGTGAATTTCTTCAGCTTCTTCACCGTGCTCACCAACACCCTGGTGGCGGTGGTGTTGACCCATGCGTGGGTGCAACGGCCAACCGCGGCGAGCCGGTTCTTCCTCGGGCCCGTAGTCAGCAGCGGGATTGCCGTGAGCATTGTCGTGGTCAGCCTCGCCTACAGCCTGTTGTTGCGCCACATGTGGCAGCCTGCGGGGGTGCAGTTTGTGGCGGACGAGTTGCTGCACGACGTGATGCCGTTGGTGTTTGTCGCGTATTGGTGGTGGTGCGTGCCCAAGGGCAGCCTGCGCCTCAAACACATCGGGCTGTGGGTGATTTACCCGGTGGTGTACTTCGCCTATGCGTTGTTGCGCGGGTATGTGTGGGGGCTGTATCAGTACCCGTTCATTAACGTGGACACCCTGGGTTATCCACAGGTGTTCATCAATGCCGGGGGGATTCTGGTGGGGTTTGTGCTGATTGCTCTGGGGGTGGTGGGGCTGGATAAAATCTGTAGGAGCGAGATTGCTCGCGAAGAACGTTAACGATAACGCAGTGTGTCTGGTTTAACGCGGCGCTCTCAGGTTCTTCGCGAGCAAGCTCGCTCCTACAGGGATCACTGTTGCCAGTAACCCACGGCCTTGAGGAATGCCTCATTGACGTTGTGCGTGTCCAGCAGCACCCGCCGCACC
>NZ_JACARS010000223.1:0-1255 GCF_013386485.1 Pseudomonas sp. P7758
GCCTGCGCGGTCGCAGCGAGCGCGAAGGCTTTGAACGCAGCAACGTGCGCTTTATCGCCGAAGCCGTGGGCCTGGAAGGGCTGCGCAGCATCACCGTGTTCGAAGACCCGCACATGCGTCGGCGCAATGGCCGGCTGACGCGCTTGAACAGCGAGTTCATGGGCATCACCACGCGCTTCAACGCCTTGCACCAATTGCTCGAGCGCCTGCGCAGCCAGGAGGCCGATCACGTGGTGGCTGCGATCAAGCCGGGCCTGCAAGACCTGGCGGAACTGCTCGACGGTTTTTCCGGCCGTGCGCTCACCAGCCCCGATGCGGCGCGCCTGGCCAATCAGTTGAACGCCTACAAGGAAGGCCTGCCCGCCAAGGTGCGCAGCCTGCGCACCCGCTTCCAGGAAAGCGCCCCCAGCGACGCCGAACTGTTGGACTTTCACACCGCCTATGAGCTGCTGTACCGCTTCGTCGACGACTTGCACAACTACGCCCAGACCCACGCCTCCCTGGCGGATCACAGCCACGAGCGCGAACACTGGGACGAACCCTACACCCCCAAAACCAACTGGCTGGCCTGCGCCGCCTCGGGGATTCGCGCCTCGTTTATCCTGATCGTGCTCGGCAGTTACTGGGTGGCCACGGCCTGGCCCAGTGGCGCCACCATGACCCTGATCGCCGCGGCGACGGTGGGTTTGTCGGCCGCCACCCCCAACCCCAAGCGCATGGCCTTTCAAATGGCTTGCGGCACCTTGATCGGGGCGCTGGTGGGCTTTGTCGAAATGTTCTTCGTGTTCCCCTGGATCGACGGTTTCCCGTTGCTGTGCGTGATGCTCGCGCCGGTGATCATCTTCGGTTCGTTCCTGGCTTCGCGCCCGCAGTACGCGGGAGTCGGCGTCGGGTTGCTGATCTTCTTCAGCACCGGCTCGGTGCCGGACAACCTCACGATCTACAACCCCTACACCTTCATCAACGACTACATCGCCATGGTCATCGGCATGCTGGTGTGTGCGGCGGCGGGCGCGATCATCCTGCCGCCCAACAGCCGCTGGTTGTGGCGTCGGCTGGAGCAGGACTTGCGCGAGCAAGTGGTGTTCGCCATCAGCGGCAAACTCAAGGGCCTGGCGTCGGGTTTCGAAAGCCGCACCCGCGACCTGCTGCACCAGGCCTACGGCTTTGCCGCCGGGCAACCCCAGGTGCAACGCAACCTGCTGCGCTGGATGTTCGTGGTGCTGGAAGTCGGCCACGCGATCATCGAGTTGCG
>NZ_JACARS010000023.1:0-69815 GCF_013386485.1 Pseudomonas sp. P7758
AACCAATAGTCGCCGTTACCCAAACAACGGATATGTACCCTCAACCGTGCTTCTTGTAACGACGAATCCGAATATCCGCCTGCTCCTTGTGCCCCGCAAACCCTTCCATCCCGCAAAGCCGCGAGCAGTATTCCCCTACCAACACCGAAGCCTCATCCGTCAGCACCCGCTGATACGTGCACGTCTTGATGAACTTGCCGACCCACAGCCCGCCGGTGTACCGCGCAGTCCCGGTGGTAGGCAATGTGTGGTTGGTCCCAATCACCTTGTCGCCATAGGAAACGTTGGTGCGCTCACCAAGGAACAACGCGCCGTAATTGGTCATGTGCTCCAGGAAATACAACGGATCGCGGGTCATCACCTGCACGTGCTCGGAGGCGATGCGATCGGCTTCCTGCACCAGCTCGTCGACGCTGTCGCACAGGATGATTTCGCCATAGTCGCGCCAGGCGACAGAAGCAACCGGTGCGGTGGACAGGATCGCCAACTGCCGCTCGATCTCCGCCGGCAGGGTTTGCGCCAACTCCGCACTGTTCGTCAAAAACACCGCAGGCGAATTAACCCCATGCTCCGCCTGCCCCAACAAATCGGCAGCGATGATTTCAACATCGCTGCTGTCATCAGCAATCACCAGTGTCTCTGTAGGCCCGGCAATCAAGTCGATACCAATCTTGCCGAACAACTGACGCTTGGCCTCGGCCACATACGCATTACCCGGCCCAACGATCATATCCACCGGCTTGAACGTATCGGTGCCCAACGCAAACGCAGCAATCGCCTGCACCCCGCCCACGCAATAGATCTCATCGGCACCCGCCAAATACATCGCCGTCACAATGGCCGGATGAGGCTTGCCATCAAACGGCGGCGCGGCCGCAACAACGCGCTTCACCCCGGCCACCTTGGCCGTCAGCACGCTCATATGCGCCGACGCCAGCAACGGGTACTTGCCGCCCGGAATGTAGCAAGCCACCGAGTTCACCGGAATATTGCGATGCCCAAGGATCACGCCAGGCAAGGTCTCGACTTCCACATCGTGCATCGAGGCTTTTTGCACCTCGGCGAAGCGCCGGACCTGGGCCTGGGCAAAGGTGATATCGCCGATTTCCTGCTCGGACAGGCTCGCCACGCAGGCGGCAATTTCTTCGTCGCTCAGCCGGAAAGATACAGGCGACCACTGATCAAACTGCTTCGAGTATTCACGTACGGCCGCATCGCCGTTACGGGCGACGTTGGCGATGATGCGCTCAACGGTATCGCGGACTTGGGCGGCAATCTCGGCTTGGGCTTCGACCGGTTTAGGCGTTTTCAGGTAACGAATCATCAGTGGCTCCAGGTGGCTCTTGAGGGCACGCGACATGCCCCCGGCATTGGCAACCATCTTTTCCTACCCCCCTGCCCCGGGCAATTTCGCAGCCTCCCTATTGGTGACGCAACCTGACGCAACACAGACGCAGTGTTGAAGCACTGCGGCGGGCTGCTGACGTTATTCGTATAACCCCCGATGAAAAACATGTAAGCCCCATTGACTTAGGGATTCGGAGTGATAGGTTAAATAAGCGGTTATACGTATAACCTAACAATCACACCCAACGTAAAGAGGTGATCAACCGTGAGTCGAGTCTTGTATCTATTCGGTGGCTGGCCCGGCCATTTCCCCTACGAAATTGCGGCATGGGCGCGCACCGTTTTCCAGGAACTGGATTTCGAGGTCGAAGAGTCCACCGACATCTTCACACTGGACAGGGACTTGACCGGTTATGACCTGATCGTGATCGGCTGGAACAACGCCGTCACCACCGAGACGCTCACCGCGTCCCAGGAAAACCGCCTGCTGGAAGCGATCGAAAGCGGCACCGGCCTGGTGGGTTGGCACGGCGCAGGCGCGGCGTTTCGCGCCAGCCTCAAATATCACTGGGTGCTCGGCGGCTCATTCCTCGAACACCCGATGGGTGAAGGCTTTCCCCACCCGTACCAGGTCAACGTCATCGACCACAGCCACGAGGTGACCCAGGGCGTCGAGGATTTCGAGGTACGGTCCGAGCAGTACTACATGCAGGTCGACCCGAACATTCATGTGCTGGCTGAAACCACCTTCGACGGCAACCCCTTCCCCTGGCTCAACGGCCATCGCAGCCCGGTGGCCTGGGTGCGCCAGTGGGGCCAGGGGCGGGTGTTCTATCACTCCATCGGGCACGACACCAGCAACCTCGCCGACCCGAATATCCGCCGCCTGACCAAGCAAGGCCTGAACTGGGCGACACGCGGGCGTGCAGCCAGTACCGCCGAGGCAACCCCCTCCGTTTCATCAACCCAAGGAGTCCTGTCATGACTAAATTGACCGGCAGCCAGATCGTGGCTCAAACCCTGAAAAACTATGGCGTCGAATACGTCGCCGGTATTCCCGGCCACGGTATCTGGACCCTGACCGACGCCTTCCTCGAAGAAGACTCCAAGCTCAAGTTCATCCAGGTGTTCCATGAGCAGAGCGCGGTGCACCTCGCCGACGGTTACTACCGGGTGAGCGGCAAGCCGATGGCGGCAGTGACGTCCATCGGTGCCGGCGCCGCCAACACGGTAATCGGCATGGCCACCGCGTTTACCGACTCCACCAGCCTGATGCTGATCACCGGCGGGCCACCCACCCACATGCGTGGCCATGGCTTGCTGCAGGAGCTGGAGCGCTACACCGACAACGACTTCCCGAAAATCGCCGAGGCCGTGACCAAGCGTCATTGGGTGGCGACCCGTGTTGAAGAGTTGCCGTTCATGATGCACCGCGCCTGGAGCGCAATGGTCACCGGACGCCCCGGGCCGGTGCACCTGGAAATCCCGATGGATGTGCAGGCCGAGGCCGCTGAAGTGACCCTGCATGCCCTCGAAGAGCGCACCCCGATCGGCAAATGCTTCCCGGACCCGGCAGCCACCGCACGCGCAGTGGAAGAGCTGAAACTGAGCAAGCGCCCGGTGCTGGTGATCGGCGGCGGCGTGATTACCGGCGAAGCCAGCGCAGAATTGTTCGCCCTGGCCGAAGCCTGGAAGATCCCGGTGGTCACCACTTGGAACGGCAAGAGCGGCTTCCCGGAAGATCACCCGTTGTTCGCCGGCAGTGTCGGCCAGACCGGCACCCTGTGCGGCAATAAAGTCGCGTCCACCGCAGACGTGATCATCGCCGTGGGCTGCCGTTTCACCGACTGGTCGTCGTCCAGCTACGCCAAGGGCGTGACCTTCGCGATCCCGCCGTCGAAGCTGATCCACATCGACATCGACCCGCATGAAATCGGCAAGAACTACCCGGTGACCGTGGGCATTTGTGCCGACGCCAAATACGCCCTCGCCGCCATTGTCGAAAGCCTGAAAGGCGAGACGGTTGAGCGCGAAGAGTACCTGAGCGACCTGCGCGGTTATCAGGAAGAATGGGAAACCAAACTGGCGGGCCGTCGTGACTCCGATCGCTTTCCGTTCACCTCGCAACGCCCCCTCGGCGCGCTGCGCAAAGTGTTCCCGCGGGACACCATCGTGGTGGTTGGCTCGGGCAACACCCAGGGCGCGGTCAAGCAGACTTTCCCGGTCTATACGCCACGTACCCACCTGACCTCCGGCGGCTTCTCGTCCATGGGCTGGGCCGTACCTGCGGCCATCGGTGCGAAGCTGGCGGCGCCTGACCAGCCGGTGGTGTGCATCCTCGGGGATGGCGATTTCCTGATGACCTCCCAGGAAATTGCGATCTGCGTGACCAACAATATCCCTGTGGTGTTCCTGATCCAGAACAACGCCGGCTACATGTCGATTCGCGGTGGCCAGCGCAAGCAGACCAGCCGCCATATCGGCACTGAATTCAACCACCCGGACGGCACGCCATACAGCCCGGACTTCAAGGCGGTGGGCGAAGCCTTCGGCCTCAAATCCTACCGTGTGGAGCGCCCGGAAGACCTTGAGCCTATCCTGCAGGAAGCGCTGGATTTGAATGTGCCGGTGCTGATCGAAGTACCCACCGACCGCGATGCGGCTGGCCCTTGGGTGCCCGGCTGGTGGGACTTCCCGATTCCGGAATACATCACCGACGAACGCCAGGATGAGTACTGGCAAATCCGTAATTCCGAACAACACCTGTAAATGCCGGAGCGGCTCACATGAGTGATGCATTGATTTCGCATCATGCAGAGCTGAATCCACAACCGGGGGCGCCGCGCGAACCGCGCGCCCTCGACGTGGTGACACCTGATGCAGATGGCACGATCAACTGTGACGTGGTGATTATCGGCTCGGGCATGGGCGGTTCGACCTTCGCCCATGCCCTGCGTGACAGCGGGCTGGATATTGTGATCGTCGAACGAGGGGATTTCCTGCCCCGGGAAATCCAGAACTGGAGCGCTGAAGCGGTGTTCGGCCAAGGACGCTATCGCAATGCCGAACCGTGGCTGGACCAGGCCAACCAAGCATTTTCGCCGGGGGTGTTTTATTACGTCGGCGGCAACACCAAATTCTACGGCGCCATGCTGCCACGGTTTCGCGAGGCGGACTTTGGCGAGATCCAGCATGCCGAGGGCGTGTCGCCTGCGTGGCCCGTCAGCTACGCCGAGTTTGAACCCTGGTACGCCGAAGCGGAAAAGCTCTACCGCGTGCATGGCCAGGCCGGCATTGACCCCAGCGAACCCTGGCGTTCAGGACCCTTCCCGCAACCGGCACTCAAGCACGACCCGGCCCTGGTTGCGCTGGAACAAAGCATGCAGCGTGCCGGACTCAAGCCGTTCGTGATGCCGGCGGCGGTGGACTATGGCGATGGCGGCGATTGCGTATTGTGCTCAACCTGCGATGGCTATCCGTGCCTGGTGGAGGCCAAGGCCGACGCTGAAGTTTCTGCGCTCAGGCCCGCCCTGCGCAGTGGCAGCATTCGGCTGATGACTCGCACCACGATCCGGCAGTTGAACACCGATAACGATGGCAAAACCGTGACTCAAGCGCGGGGTCTGTTCGATGGACGCGAGGTGACACTGCGTGCCAAACGCTTCGTGCTGGCGTGCGGCGCAGTCAACAGTGCGGCATTGCTGTTCAAGTCTGCGAACGCTCAACATCCTCATGGCCTGGGCAATAGCTCTGGGCAGTTGGGGCGTAACTACATGGTGCACAACTGCACCTTCATGCTGGCGGTGGACCCGCGACGCAAGAACAACGTGACCTTCCAGAAAACCCTGGCCATCAACGACTGGTACAGCGCCAGCCCGCACAACGCATTCCCCTTGGGTAACGTGCAGATGCTGGGGAAAATCCGCGAGCCGATGATCAGTGCCATGCGGCCCTGGCTGCCGAAATTCGCTTCACGCTATATCACTGACCACAGCGTAGACCTGTACCTGACCTCGGAAGATCTGCCGACCCAGGACAACCGCGTCACCTACGACACACAGCGCGGTGCGATCAAGGTTCACTGGACGCCGAACAACCTCAAGGCCCATGAAGGACTGGTGAGCAAGGCCACCCAAACCATGCGTGATGCAGGGTATCCGCTGATCCTCAAGGCGCGCATGGGCATCGCGACGAACTCCCACCAGTGCGGCACTGCCGTGATGGGCAAGGACCCAACCACCAGCGTGCTGGACCTGAACTGCAAGCTGCATGACATGGAGAATGTATGGGTGGTGGACAGCTCGTTCTTCCCGTCGTCGGCGGCGGTTAATCCGGCACTGACCATCGCGGCGAATGCCCTCAGAGTAGCGGCACACTTCAAGGGGCAGCCCGGGTAAAGGTGGGAGCTGGCTTGCCTGCGATGCAGTCGACTCGGTCTGTCAGTGGTATTGAGTCGATACCATCGCAGGCAAGCCAGCCCCTACAGCGATCCCTTACCAACGGGATCAGGCGTCTGCCTGCTGGATACTGCGGGTCGAGGTACGCACCACCAGCTTGGTGGCGAAAATCTTCTGCTCGGGCGCCAGCGGCGCATCAGCCGGGGCATTCAATTGCTCGGTCAGCATGCGTGCGGCGTACACGCCCTTCTCCACCATGGGTTGGGCAATGGTGGTCAAACCGAGTTGCACCGCCTCCGGAATATCGTCGAAGCCGATCACCGAAAGCGTCTGCGGGACTTGGCGACTGAGGGCGTGGGCGGTTTTCATGCAGGCAATCGCCATCACATCCGAGCACGCCACCACTGCCGTGACGTCGTTGGAGGTCAGCAATGTGAACGCTGCGGCCTGGCCGGACGTGGAATCCAGCCCACCGGCCTCGATCACGCTCAGGTCTTCAAACGCCAGGCCCGCGGCGGTGGCCGCCTCCACGTAACCGGTGAGGCGTTCGCGGACAATCCGCTCACTGGCACTTTTGAAGCGTTGCAGGTCAATCGGGCCGCGGTAACCATCCGGGTTGAGGCGGTCAATGATGACGCCGATCTTGCGGTGGCCCAGGTCCAGCAGATGCTGCATTTGCGTGCGAGCCGCACCGCGATCGTCGATGCCGACAAAAAACGAATTCTCGACCAGCGGCGAGTCGATCACCACGAACGGAATACTGTGCTTCACCACCGCCAGCACCGCCGGGTGATCATCGGGCAGGGTCGAGATAATCAGGCCATCCACTAGCCCGCGCAGGGCCAGGCTGCCGTGGCTCGCCGCCGGGCCCCGGCCTACCAGGCGGTTGTTGTTGAGCGGAAACAGTGTCAGTGCGACATTTTCCAACTCGCCCACTTCACTGATGCCGCGCAGCATGGCGATGGTGCACGGGTCGGCAAAGGCCAGGGACAACTTGTCCATCATCATCAACCCGATGGCGCCGATCTTGCCCGAGCGCAGGCTGCGGCCCAGCACATTGGGGCCCGGGTAGCCCAATGAAGCGGCCACCTCGAGGATATGCTCGCGCTGGGCCGGGGACAGTTTGGAAGGTCGGTTGTAGGCGTAAGACACCGCAGGCTGGGACACCCCTGCCGCCAGTGCTACGTCTTTCATTGAAACGGCCATCGCTTGCTTCCCAATCCTTTTGAAACCTCATGCGAGGTCATGAAAAAACAGGCGCTCAGTGTACCCGTTGAGGGGAAACCTTCGGAACCAGTCGTGTGGCACTGAACATGATTGCGACCATCAGCGAGGCAACCGCCAGCAGCGCCCAGGATAGATTCGTCGCGTGGGCGAACAAGCCGATCACCGCCGGGCCCATCAGGATACCCAGATAACCGAGGCTGGTGGCAGCGGCAATCGCCAGTTCCCCCGGCATGGTCTTTTGCGCGCCCGCCAGCGACAGGTACACCGGCGCGATGTTGGCCAAACCGATGCCGATGACCGCAAACCCCACCAGGTTCACCTGCCAGTTCGTCGCGAGCACCACCGTGAGAAAGCCCAGGATTACAATCAGGCCACCGCCCACCAGTACTAGCCGGGCGCCGAGCCTGAGCAGAATCCGGTCGCCACTCAAGCGCCCCAACGCCATCATCACGGCGAAGCAGGCGTAGCCCAGGCCTGCAATGGAAGGCTCGACATCACGCACCTGGGTCAGGAACACCGCGCTCCAGTCGAGAATCGCACCTTCGGCCAGGAACGCGAACAGGCACAGCATCCCCAGCACCAGGACTTTACGCGTGGGCCGCACAAAGATCGGGCTGCCCTCTTCGCCGCTGCGCCCGAGCATCTGGCGCCCGTAACTCAGGACAAACACAGCCAGTGCCGTCATCACCGCGCTGCTGGCCAGCAACGGCGTGGCGCCCAGCCAGAGCAGCGCGGTGATCCCCGCCGCACTGACAATCGTGCCCAGGCTGAACAAGCCATGAAAACCCGACATCAAGGACCGCCCGGTCGCACGCTCAACCATCACGCCCTGTACGTTCATCGTCACATCCACTGCGCCGCACCCTGCACCGAACACGGTCAGGGCAAACATCAAGCCCAAGAATGAATGTGTGGTCGCCAGCAGAGGCAGCGTCAGAAACACCAGGGCGATGCCGAAGTGCATGGTAAAGCGGCAACCTTTGCGGGCGTTCAGGATGCCCGCCAGCGGCATCATCACCAGTGAGCCGAGGCCCAGGCACAGCAACAGGACGCCCAATGCGCCGTCGTCCACCCCGGCCCGGCTGCGCGCATAGGGAACCAGCGGCGCCCAGGCGCCCATGCACAGGCCGGACAGCAGAAACGTCAAGCGGTAGGCCGACATATGCGGCGTGGAGCACGGCAATAACAACTCTTGAGACGACACGGAAACTCCAATACCTGGACAGCTGGAGTTATACGTATAACTTAAAACTCAAGCGCCAGCCACTGCCTTGTGACTGTTACATATTCTGGATTGATAAAGCATTGACAGCCTACAGGGTGCAGGTTTTACTTCCGCAAGGTTATTCGTATAACCCAAAATTGCATAACCACCCCACAAAAACAAAAGGGACCATGCAGCGTGATAAGCACTTTCCAGAAAACCCCGATCCCCCCGCGTATTCGCAAGGCACGTATCGCCACCTTTCTCGGCTTCATGATGATCGGCGCCATGATGTACATCTGGTCCACCGGTGTAAGCGTGTTCAGGACCCAGCTTGGCCTGACGGGAGAACTCGGGGACTCGAGTTTCGGCCTGATTGCCCTCGGGGTCGGTGTCGGTTCCGCAGCCGGTGCGCTGCTGGTCGGGCGGCTGCTGGACACCTTCGGCGCCAAGCCGGTAATTACCCTTGGCGCCCTCGCCTATCCCCTTTCGATTATCCCGCTGGGCTTCGTCAACGGTTTCTGGTTTGCGCTGTGTTTCGGCTCTGTGCTGGGGCTGTTGCGCGGCGCCCTGGATACCGCCTTGAATGCCCACGGCGTGCAGGTTGAACGGTTTTATCGACGCTCGATCATGTCCGGCTTCCATGCCTTCTATTCCCTGGGCGGCTTCCTGCTGGGCATGGCATGCAGTTGGCTGACCCGGTTCTACACCGACAGCGTGCTGGTGCCTTACACCCTACTGGGCCTGGCGATGTTCATTCTGGGCTGTGTGTTCAGCCGATGGTTGCTGGGCAAGCATGATGTGCCCGACGCCCAGCTCGACGACTGGCAAGCCGGCACCCAGTCCCGGGACGAAACCGGCAAGGGCCCTTCGGCCAAGACACTGCTGGTGATGATCGCTCTCGGCACCTTGCTGCTGGGCAGCATGATGGGCGAAAACGCAATTGCCGACTGGGGCCAGGAATACATTCGCCGGGAGTTCGCGACCACCACCTCGACCGCAGGCATGGCGGTCTCACTGTTCGTCGGTGCGTCATTCGTGGGGCGCCTTTTTGGCGACCGCCTGGCCGCTGCGTTCGGTAATGCGCAGGTGGTGTTTGGATGCGGTACGTTGTGCGTCCTCGGCATGATCACCACGATATTGGGCGGTACGGCCGTGACCGGCGTTGTCGGCTTCGCGCTGTTTGGCCTCGGCCTTTCGTGCATCGCACCGTTGATGATCTCCGCCGCCGGACGCCGGGACCCGGCACATGCCGGGCGCAATATCGGCATCGTCAACTGCATCGGATTTTCCGGGATGCTGGTGGGCCCCGCCGTCATCACCGTCATCGTCAGCAACTTCGGCCTGAGCAAGCTGATGTTCTTCCCGCTGGTGATGCTCGGTTTGCTCGCGACGTTCGGCCCACTGCTGATGCGCGCGCCGAAGAAAACCGTTGCCCGCGGCAAAGCGCAAACCGAGGTGTGAGGGAGGCACGCATCGTCACTGCACCGGCAGGAAATTCATCAGCAGCAAGCTTTGCGCGTAGTTGAGCCCGATGCGCCGGTAGCGTTCGTCGAGCATCTGGGTCAACAGGTCGAGGCGCGCGACGATCTTGCCGAACTCCACGGCAAAGCTGAGGTTGCTGCCCGCCTCCGAGATCTCGTTGGAGAACAGCAACAGCGAGCCATTGGCATCCTGGCGCTGACTGAGCAGCCAGGTGGCCTTCTCGATATTGCGCGCGGCATTGCTGACGAACTGCGGGTTGATCGAGTCCGTTATATAAAACTCGGTGCGCCCGCCGTGTGCCGTCACCAGCATGCTGCCGATCGCGTAGATGAAGGCGCCTACCCGGTCGCCGCGAAACTCCGGGCTCAGGGAATAGCTCAGCGCCGCCAGGTCGCGACGATCCCCCAGGGCAGGTAGCGGTTGGCGAAGTTCGATGGCCTGGCGGATTTGCCGGGCGGCGGTCACCGCGTCGGTGTAACCCGATTGACGCCACTGGTTGGGGTTGCGCAGGTAGAGCTTGCTCATCAGCAGATACAGGCTTTGCAGGTTGTCGCGCATGCTCAGGGTGGCCATGCGATCAACGCTGGTCTGGAAGAACTCGTCGGGCTTGCCGTTGCTGAACTGCGTGGCAATATCGCGCCCCTGCTGCTGGCTGCAACCATTGGCGCAAAGCATCAAAACGGCAGCCAGCCACAGCGGCTGACGCATCCATCGGGTGATAAAAACAGGTAACGTGCGATCCATCGGCACCAGGTCTGGGTCTGCTGTCCACGCCGGAAATTGGTGTGGTCGGGACAGAGATAGATCGGAAGAACGGGAAAAAGTGCAGTGAGGGCGGCAAACCAATAATTTTTCCAGAGGTGCATCCACTTTGATCCTTGGTACGTAGATTCAATACCCTCACCCGGAGGGCACAAGCACCAAGGAGATACATCATGCACGCCATCTACAAAAAAATTGCTGCCGTTGCCTGCTTTACGTTCCTCTCCGTCACCACATCCCTAAGTTTTGCCGCCGACACCGTAATGGTGGGCGGCGCGGCGATGTATCCGACGAAAACCATCGTCGAAAACGCAGTCAACTCAAAGGACCACACCACTCTGGTGGCGGCGGTCAAGGCAGCCGGACTGGTGGATACCCTTAACAGCAAAGGCCCGTTCACCGTATTCGCACCGACCAACGAAGCTTTCGCCAAGCTCCCCGCAGGCACCGTGGATACGCTTGTGAAACCTGAGCACAAAGCCGATCTCACAAAAATCCTGACCTATCACGTGGTGGCTGGCACTCATACCTCTGCACAACTGATGGCCGACGCCAAGAAGAACGGCGGTACCGTGATGTTGAAAACCGTGCAGGGTGAGTCGCTGACGATCAAGCTGCATGACGGCAAACTGTGGGTGGTGGATGCCAAGGGTGGCAAGGCCAGCATCAGCATTGCGGATGTGATGCAGTCCAATGGCGTGATTCATGTGGTTGATTCGGTGCTGATGCCGTAATCGTCGCTTGACACCGAAAAGCCCGACGCAGTGTGCGTCGGGCTGATTCGGATGCTTCAGTTGTCGGGGTGTTCACTCGCGACAGAATCAGCCGCATCCACATCCGACATATCCTCTTCCAGAGGGGCGTCATCGTCCGGCGGTAGAGGCGCTTCAGGTTGATCGCGCCGAGGATCATGCCCAGTTTCATTGTCTGTACCGCGCGTTACGCCTTGCTGGGATACATTCCCAGGGGCCTTCTCGTTAATTTCCATGCTGGCTCTCCGTTCTAGCGCGGGATGTCCGTGCTTGAACATGAGAAACGGTGCGGTGTCGCGAGTGCCGGACGATGGACGAACGGTGTGGATCAATTTCATAACGGCCCTAACGCTCCGAGAGACTCTATCCACCGCAGGATCGCGGGTTTCTCTGCTGGTTTTTCGCCAATGCAACACACCTCCGGGTCGGTGAGAGAACACCAGACAGACACCGGGTCTCCCACTCGCAAGCCATACGAAGCTTTACGAAGCGTCGTCGTTGACCAAGCGTCAACCGTCTCGTTGAGAGACTTGTGAAAGTGCTGCCCATTGACGCTATAGCTGAAGCTCATGAATTGGCGTCCGGCCCACGATGCCTCACGCCCGACGAAGGTTACGTAGCCAGGCACCACTTGCCCCGCGTCCATGGCACTCATGAGTTCTCTCCTGAAAACAGCCCGGAAACACGTTTGTTTTTTGTGCTTTTACACTGTTATAGCTCAGAGGCCCGCAGCGCGACAGGTCCTTGGTCGCCGCCTCCGTTGAGGCCTGAAACTGACTACCCTTTATATCTGACACACATTGACATATCGATAATTCTCGATATGATCGCGCCATGGACTTACTCGAAATATTCAAAGCCCTCTCAAACCAGACACGCCTCGAAATCCTGAAAGGTTTGAAAGACCCCGAAAAGAACTTCCCTGCACAAGATGAAGGGGACGTTCACACGGTGGGCGTGTGCGTCAGCAGTATTCAGGAAGGCATCGGGCTCTCGCAGTCGACGGTGTCCGGTTACCTGGCAACGCTGCAACGGGTGGGTCTGGTCGAGGTCAGGCGCATCGGCCAGTGGACTTACTACAAGCGCAATGAAGCCACCATCCGCAGGCTTGCCGAGATAATAGGGAAAGATTTGTAGTTTTTTTACCACAGAATATCGAGATTTCGCGATATCCCTTTTTGTCGAAACGAGGAAATGCAATGAAGGCGTTGATACTCAAGTCATTTGGCGGCCCGGAATCATTCGAACTTCGCGACGTTCCCAAGCCCGTTCCGCACACGGGGCAAGTCCTGGTCCGCGTACACGCAACCTCCATCAACCCGCTGGATTACCAGGTCCGACGTGGCGACTACGCTGACCTGGTGCCGCTACCGGCGATTACCGGGCATGACGTATCGGGGGTCGTTGAGGAAGTCGGGCCGGGGGTTACGTCCTTCGCGCCAGGCGACGAAGTCTGGTACACCCCGCAAATATTTGACGGACCCGGCAGCTATGCCGAATACCACGTGGCGGCCGAAGGCATTATCGGGAAGAAGCCCCCTGCCCTGAGTCACCTTGAAGCGGCAAGCCTGAGCCTGGTCGGCGGCACCGCCTGGGAAGCGCTGGTGGTGCGTGCAGCCCTCAGGGTGGGAGAAAGCATCCTGGTGCACGGCGGCGCGGGCGGCGTCGGCCATGTGGCGATCCAACTGGCGAAAGCCATTGGCGCCCAGGTGTTCACCACCGTACGCGACGTCAATGTCGAGTTCGCGCGAAGCCTGGGTGCGGACGTAATCATCGACTACGAAAAGGAAGATTACGTCGACGCCATCCTGCGGGAAACGGGTGGCCGTGGCGTTGATGTGGTGTTCGATACCATCGGCGGCACCACATTGTCCCGTAGCCCGGACGCGCTTGCGCAACTGGGTCGCGTGGTCACGATTGTGGACACGGCGCACCCCCAGAACCTCGTCCAGGCCTGGGGCAGGAACGCGAGTTATCACTTCGTTTTCACACGACAGAACCGCGGCAAGCTGGATGAAATGAGCGCACTGATCGCCAACGGTCAACTGCGGCCACACGTTGGCGCGGTCTATTCCCTTGCCGACATCCCGCTCGCCCATTCCCGCCTTGAAAGCCCCAACAACGGCATTCAAGGGAAAATCGCGATTGCCGTGTTTGCCGGCTTACAGGAGGATTGGCGCAACGGTGCTTGAGTTGATCGCACTGAACCACTTTTTTGGAGAGCACGGGTAAATGGCAGAACTGATGGAAATGCTCGACGGCCCAAGGACCGCACAGCAGGAACTGTTCTACGACCTCGAAGATGCGACGGCCGTTATCGCCTGGTCGGTCAATCAATTGGCCACTATCGCCGGGGTCGCCAAATCACCCGACGAAGCAGTCGCCCTGATGAAGATGGGTGCACTGCTCGCGGCTCAGCAGGAAAAGCTCAGCGGGTACGCGGATGAGGTGAAGGCCGGAAGGATTGTGCGAGGAGAGGATCACTCGTGATAAATACGCTACGCACCCAACAACCTTTCACATCCCTTTCACACTCGAGCGCTTATCGTCACTCCAGCTCCTAAGTGAACACCTTTAAGCCCGCACTCCCCATCGCGGGCTTTTCTTTGCCTGGAATTTGGTAAAAGGGATATCAAAACCTTCATCCAGTTTCATTTGTTGATGGCCTGGGCTGTCGCCTTAATGCTCCCACACGAACTCGTGCACAGGAGCAAAATATAATGAAAAAACGTCAACCGTTACTTCAGCTCAATACCTTGGCCGTGGCGCTGGCATTTGCCTTGCCGGCCATGAGCTATGCCAGCGATCAGTCCGACTCCAAGGGCTTTGTCGCCGACAGCAGCTTGAATATCCTCAACCGCAACCTGTTCTGGAACCAGAACGGCAACGGCGCCCACACCCGTGACTGGAGCCAGGCGCTGATGGCGACCTACAGCTCGGGCTTCACTCAAGGCACCATTGGCATCGGCATTGATGCGTTTGCCGACCTGGCGTTGCGCATCGACGGGGACACCGACCGCGCCGGTGGCCCGAACATACCGTCCGACGCCAATGGCAATCCGGATCATGGCTTCGCGAAGGCCGGTGGTGACGTCAAGTTCCGTATTTCCAATACCACGCTCAAGGTCGGCGACCTGCAGCCTACGTCGCCGGTGTTCGCCACCGCCGATAACTACCTGATGCCACAGACCGCAACAGGCTTCCAGATCGACAGCCATGAAATCACCGGCCTGAACCTGGAGGCCGGCCATTACACCTCCGGCACCGGTACCACCACCACCTCGCGCAGCGGCGACATTCTCGCCAGCTATGCGGGCGTGGAAGCGTCGTCGGCCAGCTTCGCGGGCGGCAAATACCAGTTCAGCAAGGAATTCACCGCGTCGCTGTACGGAGCACACCTGGAAGACGTGTGGAATCAGTACTACGTCAACCTGAACCTTGTTCATCCACTGACCGATGACCAATCCGTCGCGCTGGACTTCAACCTCTATCGCACACTGGACGACGGCAGCGCCAAGGCCGGGACCATCGACACCACCGCAGCCTCGCTGGCGGCTGCCTACACCCTGGGTGCACAGACCTTCACCCTGGCCGGGCAGAAAGTGCATGGTGACGAGCCGTTCGACTACGTCGGCTTTGGGGAGACCAATGCCGGCGTCGGTGCCGGGCGCTACGGCAACTCGATCAACCTGGCTGACTCGGTGCAATACTCCGACTTCAACGGCCCGGGCGAGCGGTCCTGGCAGATGCGCTATGACCTGGACATGGGAGCCTTTGGCGCCCCCGGCCTGAGCTTCATGGCCCGCCATATTCGCGGTGCTGGCATCGACGGTACGCATACCCCCGGCAATTCGGCCTACACCGGGTTCTATGGCGCCAACGACCAGGAACACGAAACCGACGCCGAAGTGAAATACGTCGTGCAGAGTGGCCCGGCCAAGAAGCTGTCCTTCCGCCTGAGGGAAGCCTGGCACGATGGTGATGCGTCCACCGGGGGGCATCTGGTGCAGACACGCCTGATTACCGAGTACCCGTTGAATATCTTCTAAACAGGCGGGAGTGCCCGGTTGATGGATCTACCGGGTACTCTGCGTAGCCAGGTATTGATCGGTAGGCGTTTTGATTCCACACACAAAAAAAGGCGCTACCAAGAGCGCCTTTTTTGTTACCGCTGACTTATTGCAAACTAACCTGACGCAGTTCGGGCTCTTTCCCGCTGCCAATCGTGATGCGCTTGGGCTTGGCCTCTTCAGGAACCACGCGCAGCAAGTCGATGCTTAACAGCCCGTTGTTCATCGAAGCACCGCGCACCTCGATATGATCTGCCAGCCGGAACGACAGCCGAAATGCTCGTTGCGCGATGCCCTGGTGCAGATAAGTGACTGCTTTCTCGGTTTCGCGCTTGTCGCCAACGACTGTCAAAACGCCCTTCTCGACCTGAATATCCAGATTCGCTTCAGTAAGCCCAGCGACAGCAATGACAATGCGATATTCGTCATCACCGTGCTTTTCCACATTGTGAGGCGGATAAGTGTTCGGAGCCTCGCTGCGAAGCGCCGACTCAAACAGGTCATTGAAGCGATCGAAGCCCACGGATTGACGGAACAAAGGGGCCAAGGAAAGGGTAGTAGCCATCTCAAAATCTCCTGATTAAATCCAAGTGATTAAGTGCGCGACCCGCATTCGGCGTCGCGTGATAAAAATTTATGTTCGCCGGGAAAATTTTCAAGAGGGCAGATAAAAATTTTTACATTTGAGTACCAGCCGGGAACGGCTTGCTCGGTTGGATAGACAGGCCGCCCTCAGGCTGCGATGCGTAGTCAGCCCACCTTTCTCTTGAGTGCTTGCCTGGGTCGGGTTCAGCAAGCGGTGGCTTCTTGGAACTCTCTGGCATGTTCGCCATTACTCGCGGCATGTCTTAAAATATCCGGTTGCCGAAGAACCGCCATGACATATCCATGAAGGGCTTCAATCCTTTACAAATAAGTGTGGTCAAGATGAACAAGCCTTTCATTTCGCTGTGCCCTGAAATTACGCGGGCGCACGCGCTGACGTTGGTGGATTGGTTAGAGGATGAACGCATCACCTGCTATCTGAGCGATTCGCGTCATGTCTCCCGCTCAATTGAGCAAGTCATTGATCGGACTCAGTTGCCGATCCTGACTCATCTATTCAACCAGGGCGGCAGATTCTTTATGGCCTATGACCGGCATGACGCCCCGGTGGGCTTTGTCCGTCTCATCAAGACCGGCTCAAATTGCGAGATTGTCCTGGTCATCGGAGACAGCGACAAATGGGGCCGGAACCTGGGCGCCAGCACGATCCGCGAAGGCATGAAACTGGCCTTCCTCGACATGCGGGCCGAGAAGCTCATCGCCAAGATTCACCCGGACAACTCGCGCTCGCTGAAAGCCTTTCTGCGCAGCGGCTTTATGCTGGAGAGCGAAACGCCGACATTGACGTCATTTTCCATGACGGCGGCAAGCTATTTCCAGTTCTTGCGCGAAGGCGCCGGTGGCGACTCCACCAGGATCTACATCACTGAAATCGACAAGGCCAGGCTCGAGGATCTGATCGCGTTCGAGCAAGGCCCGGCGGTTGTTGAACTCGAACATGAGCTTGAGCGGGCCATCGTCGTCAAGCCGCAGCAGGTGGCGTGCAATGTCATCACGATGAACTCCAGGGCCTTGCTGCAACTGGACGATGAAGAGTTCGAAGTGGCCTTGGTCTACCCTGAAGACGCGGACAGCAACGCAGCAAAGCATTCCGTGTATTCCGACATAGGCACCGCCATCCTTGGCTATCAGGAGGGAGACGCCATCGACTGGCGAATTGCTGACCGGACCCGCCGGATTGAGATCAAGAAAGTGCTTTACCAGCCGGAGGCTGCGGGCGACTTCCACCTGTAATTGCGCCTTTTCTCAGTAACGAATCACGCCAGTCAGCGCGCCCGGCTTGGGTGCCTGACTTCTCCGGCGTGAACTGATAACCGAGACGGTTATCGGCGCGGGGGGTGAGATCGTGAAACCTACCCGCTGACGCCCACTTTTTGCAGAGTTGCGGAAACTGCCTGAAATGATACGGAAACGATTAGAGGTGTATTCCTGAACCCCAGAAACGCAAAAGCCCCGCAATAGCGGGGCTCTTGAGTAAATCTTGGCGGGAAACCAGGGATTCGAACCCTGGAGACGCTATTAACGTCCGCCGGTTTTCAAGACCGGTGCATTCAACCACTCTGCCAATTTCCCTTGTGCAACACAGGATTAGCGTAGCTCATCCTGCCTCAGCGGGCGCCATAATACCCGAATGAAACACACTGTCAAACTCTCGCCATAGCTTGTTACAGAGCGTCTGTTATGATCCTTGCGACTGAATGTTTCAAAACTGAAGGAGTGTCGCCATGCGCGAACAAAATTACGCAGTGAATGGAAACGCGCAGGCTGAGCAGCTAGAAGTTAGCCGCGTCCTGCGCAATACGTACGGCTTGCTCGCTCTCACCCTCGCGTTCAGCGGCGTGATGGCCTTCGTAGCCCAGCAAATGCGCGTCGGCTACCCGAATATCTTCGTCGTGCTGATCGGCTTCTACGGTCTGTTCTTCCTGACCAACAAGCTGCGCGACTCGGCCTGGGGCCTGGTGTCGGCGTTTGCCCTGACCGGTTTCATGGGCTTTATCCTCGGCCCGATCCTTAACCGTTACCTCGGCATGGCCGGCGGCGCGGAAGTGGTCAGCTCGGCATTTGCCATGACTGCCCTGGTATTTGGCGGCCTGTCGGCCTACGTGCTGATCTCCCGCAAGGACATGAGCTTCCTGGGTGGTTTCATCACCGCCGGTTTCTTCGTGTTGCTGGCTGCGGTACTGGCAGGCATGTTCTTCCAGATCAGCGGCCTGCAACTGGCGATCAGCGCAGGTTTCGTGCTGTTCTCCTCGGCCTGCATCCTGTTCCAGACCAGCGCAATCATCCAGGGTGGCGAGCGTAACTACATCATGGCCACCATCAGCCTGTATGTATCGATCTACAACCTGTTTATCAGCCTGTTGCAGATCTTCGGCATCATGGGCCGCGACGACTGATCGCAGCCGCATGCAAAAAGCCCGCTTCGGCGGGCTTTTTGTTGCCTGCGGCTTTATCATTGCCACAGGTTTTGCCTTCAGAGTGTTCCATGAAGTTCGCGATTGCGCTTTTTTCCGCCGCCCATGCGCCCTCCTCGCGCCGTGCCTTGCTGTTCGCCCAGGCGGCGCTGGCGGGTGGGCATGAGATTGTGCGGCTGTTTTTTTATCAGGATGGCGTCTACAGCGCGTCCACTAACATTGTTGCGCCGCAGGATGAGCAGGATATCGCCCGTCAGTGGCGCGAGTTTGTCAGCGAGCATCAGCTCGATGGCGTGGTGTGCATCGCCGCGGCCCTGCGCCGTGGCGTGCTGAATGCCGAAGAGGCCACCCGTTATCAGCGCAGCGCGGTGAACCTGGACGCGCCTTGGGCATTGTCCGGGCTTGGGCAGTTGCATGACGCCGCCCAGTCCGCTGACCGCTTGATCTGCTTCGGAGGGCCGTGACATGTCGAAATCCTTGCTGGTGATCAGCCGACAGGCGCCGTGGTCCGGCCCCAGCGCCCGTGAAGCGCTGGATATCGTATTGGCTGGCGGCGCGTTTGATTTGCCGATTGGCCTGTTGTTTCTGGATGACGGCGTGTTTCAACTGGCCGCGAGCCAGGACGCCAGGGCCGTGCAACAGAAAGACCTGAGCGCCAACCTCCAGGCCCTGGAATTATTTGGCGTCGAAGAGGTGTTTGCCTGCAGCCATAGCCTCGCCGTGCGCGGGCTGGCCACCTCCGGCAACGCACAGCCGCTGAGCAGTGAACAAATTTCACAGATGATTGACCGTTACGACCAGGTGATTACCCTCTGATGTCGACCTTGCATGTGGTATCCCACTCGCCTTTTACCGACAGCCGGCTGGACAGCTGCCTGCGCCTCTGTGGCACCCAGGATGCGATCCTGCTGTGCGGCGACGGCGCCTACGCCCTGCAACCCGCCAGCGCGCCTTGCCAGGCCCTGCAGGCCAGGGGCGTGAAAGTGTTTGTACTGGCCGAAGACAGCCAGGCGCGTAACCTCGCCGTGCCTGAATGGGCCGGCAGTGTCGATTACCCGGCGTTCGTCCAGCTGTCGATCGACTATGACAAGGTCAACACCTGGCTATGAACACTTTGACCGTAGGTGAACGCACCCTCGAACTGGACAAGGACGGCTACCTCGTCGACCTGACCGAGTGGTCCAGCGACGTGGCCAACGCCCTCGCCACTACCGAAGCGCTGGAGCTGACCCCGGAACACTGGGAAATCCTCGAACTGCTGCGCGGCTTTTACGACGAATTCCAGCTGTCGCCCGCCACCCGCCCGCTGATCAAGTACACCGCCTTGAAGCTGGGCCCGGAAAAGGGCAACAGCCTGCACCTCAACCGACTGTTCAAAGGCACTCCCGCCAAACTCGCCGCCAAGCTGGCGGGCCTGCCCAGGCCGACGAATTGCTTATGACTGATTTTGCCCCGTTGATCACTGAAACCCCTGCCGAGCACCCGTTCGCGCCGTTCGTGCGCATCCTCGGCAAAGGCAAGCGCGGCGCCCGCAACCTCACCCGTGAGGAAGCCCGGGAAGCCATGGGCATGTTGCTGGACGAGAAGGTCGAAGACACCCAGCTCGGCGCCTTCCTCATGCTGCTGCGGCACAAGGAAGAAAGCCCGGAGGAACTCGCCGGTTTCACCGAAGCCGTGCGCGAGCGCCTGAATGCACCGTCGCTCAATGTGGATGTCGACTGGCCGACCTACGCCGGTAAAAAACGCCACCTGCCGTGGTACCTGCTGGCAGCCAAGTGCCTGGCACAGAACGGCGTGCGTATCCTGATGCACGGCGGCGGCGCGCATACGGCAGGCCGGCTCTACACCGAGCAGTTGCTGGATGGCTTGCAGATTCCGTTGTGCCGCAATTGGCAACAGGTGGAAGCGGCCCTTGAACAGGGCAACCTGGCGTTTATTCCCCTGGGGGACTGGGCGCCGCAACTGCAGCGCATGATCGACCTGCGCAACACCCTGGGCCTGCGCTCGCCGATCCATTCACTGGCGCGCATCCTCAACCCGTTGAGTGCCCGCTGCGGCCTGCAAAGCATCTTCCACCCGGGCTACCAGGGCGTACACCGCGATGCCAGCGGCTTGCTTGGCGACAACAGCATCGTGGTCAAGGGCGACGGCGGCGAGATCGAGATCAACCCGGACACCATCAGCCACCTGTACGGCACTACCGGCGGCGAAAGCTGGGATGAAGAGTGGCCCGCCCTCTCCGCCCAGCGCCACGTCAAGCCTGCGGCCCTGGAGCCCGAGCATTTGAAGGCGCTATGGCGCGGTGAGGTGCAGGACAGCTACCCGCAACTGGCACTGATCGCCACCATGGCCCTGGCCTTGCGCGGCCTCGGCCACCCGCGGGAACAGGCGTTCGAACTGGCCCAACAGTACTGGGATGCCCGGGACAAATCGATTTAGTCGATCATTAACCCCCAGCCTTTGCGCTTTTTGTTCGAACTCAGACCTTTAGACTGCACTCCAACGCTTATTAGCCAAGGAGTCAGTCATGGGTTTGCTGATCGAAGGACGCTGGCATGACCAGTGGTACGAAAGTAGCGCAGACGGCGCCTTCCAACGGGAGCAGGCGCAACGCCGCAACTGGGTGACCGCCGATGGTGAACCCGGCCCGACCGGCGAAGGCGGTTTCGCGGCTGAAGCCGGTCGTTACCATTTATACGTATCCCTCGCCTGCCCCTGGGCGCACCGCACATTGATCCTGCGCAAGCTCAAAGGCTTGGAAAGCCTGATCGACGTGTCGGTGGTCAGTTGGCTGATGCTGGAAAACGGCTGGACCTTCGACAAGGCCCATGGCTCCAGCGGCGACAAGCTTGACGACTTTACCTTCATGCACCAACGCTACACCGCCGACACCGCCAGCTACACCGGGCGGGTCACAGTGCCGGTGTTGTGGGACAAGAAGCTCAAGCGGATTGTCAGCAATGAGTCGGCGGAGATTATTCGCATGTTCAACAGTGCGTTTAATGAACTGACCGGCAATCAACTGGATTTCTATCCCGAAGCCCAGCGCTCGACCATTGATGCACTGAACGATCGAATCTATCCCGCCGTGAACAACGGTGTGTACCGCGCAGGCTTTGCCACGTCACAAAAGGCTTATGAGGCCGCATTTGATGATGTGTTTGCCGAACTGGATCACCTTGAGCAGCACTTGGGTGAGCATCGTTACCTGGCGGGAGAATACCTGACTGAAGCCGATGTAAGGCTTTTCACCACGGCGATTCGGTTTGATGCGGTGTACTACAGCCACTTCAAATGCAACCTGCGGCGAATTGCGGATTATCCGAACCTGTCGAACTGGCTAAGGGAGTTGTATCAGTGGCCGGGGATTGCCGAGACGGTGGATTTTGCTCACATCAAGGGGCATTACTACGCCAGTCACCGCACGATTAATCCGACGGGGATTGTGCCGAAGGGGCCGTTGCAGACGTTTGAGGCGGAGCATGACCGGGAGCGGTTGAGCGGGAAAGGGATTTGGAGTTGATCCAAGCCCTGTAGGAGCAAGCTTGCTCGCGAAGGTCGTCAACGATAACGCGCTCATGCTGAATGAACGCGGTGACCTTGAGTTTTTCGCGAGCAAGCTCGCTCCTACAGTTGAACATCTGTCGCGGTTATCAGACTTGCGACTGAGCGCCTTCAAACCACTTCAGCTTCTCACGCAACTGCACCACTTCTCCCACAATCACCAGTGTCGGCGCATGAACCTCATGTTCCGCCACCATGCGTGGCAGGTCAGCCAGGGTGCCGGTAAACACCCGCTGGTTGGACGTGGTGCCCTGCTGGATCAACGCCGCCGGCGTATCCGCCGAACGACCATGCTTGATCAGCTGTTCGCAGATGATCGGCAACCCGATCAAGCCCATGTAGAACACCAGGGTCTGCGAAGGGCCCACCAGGTCACTCCACGGCAGGTCCGAAGTCCCGTCCTTCAAGTGCCCGGTAATGAAGCGAACCGATTGCGCATAGTCGCGGTGGGTCAGCGGAATACCGGCATACGCCGCGCAACCACTGGCCGCGGTAATACCCGGCACCACCTGGAACGGGATGCCATGGGCCGCCAGCTCTTCGATCTCTTCACCGCCACGCCCAAAGATGAACGGATCGCCACCCTTGAGCCGCAGCACGCGCTTGCCTTGCCTGGCCAGGTCCACCAGTTGCTGGTTGATCTGGTCCTGCGGCACCGCATGGTCGGCGCGACGCTTGCCGACATACACCCGCTCGGCATCGCGACGGCACAATTCAAGAATCGCCGGCGCCACCAGGCGGTCGTACAGCACCACGTCGGCCTGTTGCATCAAGCGCAAGGCGCGGAACGTCAGCAGGTCCGGATCACCCGGGCCTGCGCCCACCAGGTAGACTTCGCCCGGTGCGTGGGGCGGCGCGCCGTTGATTTTCTCCACCAGCAGACGCTCGGCTTCATCGCCCTGCCCGGCCAGTTGCCGATCAGCAATCGGGCCCTGGAAGACATCTTCCCAGAACGCGCGACGTTGCTGCACATCCGGGAACAAGCCTTTGACCTGGCTGCGAAACCGCGCCGCCAGCCCGGCCAACTGGCCGTAAGTCGACGGAATCCAGGTTTCCAGCTTGGCGCGGATCAAGCGTGCCAGCACCGGCGCATCGCCGCCGCTGGACACTGCGATCACCAACGGCGAACGGTCGACAATCGCCGGGAAGATCACGCTGCACAAGGCCGGCGCATCCACCACATTGACCGGTACGCAACGACGCCGGGCATCGCTGGACACTTGCGCGTTCAGCGGCTCGTCGTCGGTCGCCGCGATGATCAGGGTGCAACCGTCGAGGTCGGCCTCCTGATAACCACGCAAAATCAGTTCACCGCCACTGCCCTGCACCAGTTCACGCAACTGGTCTTCAATCTGGGGAGCAACCACCCGCAACAACGCGCCGGCGTCGGCCAGCAGCCGGGATTTGCGCAAGGCAATCTCCCCGCCACCGACGACCAACACACGACTGCCGCGCAGGTTATGAAACAGCGGCAGAAATTCCATTTAGCCGATGACCTCAACGCCCGCCATGTACGGCTTGAGCACTTCAGGCACGCGGATCGAACCGTCAGCCTGCTGGTAGTTTTCCAGCACGGCCACCAGGGTACGGCCTACTGCCAGGCCCGAACCGTTGAGGGTGTGGACCAGCTCGGGCTTGCCGGTTTCCGGGTTACGGAAACGCGCCTGCATGCGACGGGCCTGGAAATCACCGCAGTTGGAGCACGACGAAATCTCGCGGTATTTGTCCTGGCTCGGCACCCACACTTCCAGGTCGTAAGTCTTCACGGCACTGAAACCCATGTCGCCGGTGCACAGCGCCAGAACGCGGTACGGCAGCTCCAGCAGTTGCAGGACGCGTTCGGCGTTGGCGGTCAGGCCTTCCAGCGCTTCCATGGAAGTCGACGGCTCGACAACCTGCACCATCTCGACCTTGTCGAACTGGTGCTGGCGAATCATGCCGCGGGTGTCGCGGCCCGATGCACCGGCTTCGCTGCGAAAGCATGGCGAGTGGGCGACAAACTTGATCGGCAACTGCTTGGCGTCGAGGATTTCCCCGGCCACGATATTGGTCAGCGATACTTCGGCGGTCGGGATCAGGTACAAGTCGGCTTCGCCATCGCGGCTGATCTTGAACAGGTCTTCCTCGAATTTCGGCAGCTGGCTGGTGCCCATCAGCGCCGGAGCCTGGACCAGGTACGGGGTGTAAGCCTCTTCGTAGCCGTGCTCGCCGGTGTGCAGGTTGATCATGAACTGCGCCAGGGCGCGGTGCATGCGTGCAATCGGGCCACGCAGCAAGGCAAAGCGCGCGCCGGACATTTTGGCCGCCGTTTCGAAGTCCAGGCCACCGGTCAGTTCGCCCAGGGCGACGTGGTCCTTGATCTCGAAATCGAAGGCTTTTGGCGTGCCCCAGCGACGGACTTCGACGTTGCCGTCTTCGTCTTCGCCGATCGGCACGGATTCGTGCGGCAGGTTCGGGATGCCCAGCAGGATCGAGTCCAGTTCGGTCTGGATAACGTCCAGCTCGACTTTGCCGGAAGCCAACTCGCCAGCCATACGCTCGACGTCCGCCATCAACGGCGCGATGTCTTCGCCGCGCTGCTTGGCCTGACCGATGGATTTGGAACGCGCATTACGCTCAGCCTGCAGTGCTTCGGTGCGGGTCTGGACGGTCTTGCGCTGTTCTTCCAGCGCTTCGATGCGCGCAACATCCAAGGCAAAGCCACGGGATGCCAGGCGGTCCGCTACGTCCTGAAGGTTGCTACGTAACAGTTTGGAATCGAGCATGTCGGTCTCTCGTTTATCAAAGTTTGGTCAAGGACAGGCCAGCCCAGGTGGCGAGCAGCCCGCCGAACACGCTGACGGCCAGGTACCCGAAGGCGACCGGTGCCTGCCCGCTTTCCAGCAGGCGTAGCGTGTCCAGTGAAAAGGATGAAAAGGTCGTCAGACCGCCTACAAAACCGACAATCAAGCCGGCACGAATCTCAATCGGCACTTCCGGGCGAAGCAGAAACCACCCGTACAACAAGCCGATGATCAAACAGCCCACCAGGTTGACCGCCAGGGTCGCCGCATAAAAATGCTTCGGCCAATTGGCGCTGACCCACGTGCTGGTGGCGAAACGCAATAATGTACCAGCGATGCCGGCCACGGACACGGCAAGAATCGTTCTGAGCACTACTTTCTCCGCTGTTTCGGACTGAGCCGGTCAAGTTGGGCGAGGTGATTGAGCTTTTCGCCGATCTTCAGCTCCAGGCCGCGGGGCACCGGCTGGTAGAACGGCTGCGGCTCAAGGTCATCCGGGAAGTAATCTTCGCCAGCCGCATAGGCGTCCGGCTCATCGTGGGCGTAGCGGTATTCATCGCCGTAGCCGAGTTGCTTCATCAGCTTGGTCGGCGCATTGCGCAGGTGCAGCGGCACTTCCAGGGAACCATGCTCGGCGGCAGCACGCAGGGCGGACTTGAAGCCCATGTACACCGCGTTGCTCTTCGGTGCGCAGGCCAGATAGGTGATGGCCTGGGCCACCGCCAACTCGCCTTCCGGGCTGCCCAGGCGTTCCTGCACTTCCCAGGCGGCCAGGCACAGGCTCAGCGCACGCGGGTCGGCATTGCCGATATCTTCGCTGGCCATGCGCACCACGCGCCGGGCCAGGTACAGCGGGTCGCAACCGCCGTCGATCATCCGCGCAAACCAGTACAGCGCGCCGTCGGGGTTGGAGCCGCGCACAGATTTGTGCAGCGCGGAAATCTGGTCGTAGAACGCTTCGCCGCCCTTGTCGAAACGCCGGCGGGTGTCGCCCAACAGGCTCTGCAGCAAGTCGACGCCGATTTCGCTGCCATCCTCGGCCAGGTCGGAAGCGTTTTCCAGCAGATTGAGAAAACGTCGACCGTCGCCATCCGCAGCAGTCAGCAGGATCTTGAAGCCTTCCTCACTGACATTCAACTGGCGCTTGCCCAGGCCCTTGTCTTCGTTCAGCGCACGCTGCAAGAGCTTCTGCATCGCGGCTTCATCGAGGCTCTTGAGCACATAGACACGCGCCCGGGACAGCAAGGCATTGTTCAGTTCAAAAGACGGGTTTTCGGTGGTGGCACCAATAAAGATCAGCGTGCCGTCTTCGACATACGGCAAGAACGCATCCTGCTGCGACTTGTTGAAGCGATGCACTTCGTCGACGAACAGGATGGTGCGCTTGCCGTACTGCCCGGCCTGCTGCTTGGCGACTTCCACCGCCTGGCGGATCTCCTTGACCCCGGCCAGCACCGCCGAGACCGTCTCGAAGTGTGCATCCGAGACTTTTGCCAGGAGCCGCGCCAGGGTGGTTTTACCCACGCCCGGCGGCCCCCAGAAAATCATCGAGTGCAGCGCACCCTGCTCAAGGGCCTCGCGCAAAGGCTTGCCGCGGGCGAGCAGGTGTTCCTGCCCGACGTACTCGTCCAGGTTGGTCGAGCGCAGGCGCGCCGCCAGAGGCTGAGCAATCGGGTCACTTCGAAACAGGTCCATGGGCAGCGTTTGAAACCTCTGGGCAGTTTATTCCTGGATCACGTCGGCACCCTTCGGGATGTCGAACTTGAACTTGGATGCCGGTACCGGCTGGTTGGCCTTGACCCCGGAGAACAGGATATCGGTGCGCTGGCCGACGCTGTCAATCAGACGCATGTTGTTGATCACGCCGTTGCCAAACGACAGGGACAGCGTGTCAAAGAGCGTGTCCTTGGATTTCGGCTTAAGGGTGAATTCAATCACGTTGCTGGTCTGCTTGGAGGTAATGTCGAAGCTGTCGTTGATCTTCGACACATCGCCCGACAGCAAGAGCGCTGGCGTCTGGTTCAGGCGCGGGTCGAGCTTCTTGATGGTCGCCTGCTCCAGGTCCGGGTCCCACAGGGTGACTTTTTGGCCGTCAGAGACGATGGTCTGCTCGGCCTTGCCTTCTGTGTGCCAGTAGAACAGCCCTGGGCGCTGCACAGCCATCTCGCCGGCGGTTTCCTGCAACTGGGTGCCACCGGCATCCAGCGTGAGCTGGGAGAAGCGCGCGGTCAGGGTCTGGGATTTGTCCAACAGGTTTTTCAGGCTGGCGACGGAAGCCGGGTCAGCATGAGCCGAAACAGCAGTCAGGGCCAATGCAGGCAACAACAGCATGCGGATAAGACGCATGGGAGTCCTCTTAGATTCGGTTGCAAGGCGTGCCGCGTGTTGCCACGCGGCACGTAATCAGTCACGCATCTGCGCTGGCGCAATCACTTCGCGCGAGCCGTTGGTGTTCATCGAGGTGACCACGCCGGCCATTTCCATGGCTTCGATCATGCGGGCAGCGCGGTTGTAGCCAATCTTCAGCTTGCGCTGTACGGCGGAGATCGAGGCGCGGCGGCTTTCAAGCACGAACTGCACCGCTTCGTCGTAGAGCGCATCGGTCTCGGCATCATCGTCGCCACCGCCGCTGCCACCGTCGAAGCCGCTGCCGGCCTCTTCGACGCCGGCGAGGATGTCGTCGTTGTATTCCGGCGCGCCACGCAGTTTCCAGGCCTCCACCACACGGTGCACCTCATCGTCGGAGACGAACGCGCCGTGGACACGGATCGGCAAACTGGTGCCCGGCGGCATGTAGAGCATGTCACCGTGGCCCAGCAGTTGCTCGGCGCCGCCCTGGTCGATGATGGTCCGGGAATCGATCTTGCTCGACACCTGGAACGCCATGCGGGTCGGGATGTTGGCCTTGATCAGGCCGGTGATCACGTCCACCGACGGACGCTGGGTCGCGAGGATCAAGTGGATCCCGGCGGCCCGCGCCTTCTGGGCGATACGGGCGATCAGTTCTTCGACCTTCTTGCCGACGATCATCATCATGTCGGCAAATTCGTCGACCACCACCACGATGGTCGGCAATTTGGTCAACAGCGGCGCTTCGTCGTGGATGCTTTCACGCTTGTACAACGGGTCGGTCAGCGGCGTGCCGGCGTCCTGGGCTTCCTTGACCTTGGCGTTGAAGCCCGACAGGTTACGCACGCCCATCTTCGCCATCAGCTTGTAGCGCCGCTCCATCTCGGCAACGCTCCAGCGCAGGGCGTTCGCCGCATCCTTCATGTCGGTCACCACCGGGCACAGCAAGTGCGGAATGCCTTCGTAGATGGACAGCTCAAGCATTTTCGGGTCGATCATGATCAGCTTGGCGTCATCCGGGCCCGACTTGAACAGGATCGACAGGATCATCGCGTTCACACCCACCGACTTACCGGAACCGGTGGTACCGGCGACCAGCAAGTGGGGCATTTTCGCCAGGTCGGTGATCACCGGCTTGCCGCCGATGTCGTGGCCCAGGGCCAGGGTGACCGGCGACTTGAAGTTGTCGTACTCCGGGGTCGACAGCACTTCGGAGAAGCGCACGATCTGCCGGTCTTCGTTGGGAATCTCGATACCGACGGTGGTCTTGCCCGGAATCACTTCCACCACCCGCACGCTGGTCACGGCCAGCGAACGCGCCAGATCCTTGGCCAGGTTGGAAATGCGGCTGACCTTGACGCCGGCAGCCGGCTGGATTTCGTAGCGGGTAATCACCGGGCCCGGGTGGATCGAATCCACCGAGACTTCGACGCCGAATTCCTTGAGCTTGATTTCCAGCAGGTGGCCGACGGCCGCCAGGGATTCAGGGGAATAATTGAGCTGTTTCTTTTCCGCAGGATCAAGAATCGAGATCGGCGGCAAGGTGCCTTCCACGGCGCTGTCGACAAACAACGGCGCCTGTTTCTCTTTCTGCACGCGGTGGCTCGGCTCGGGGGTCTTCGGCGGCGCAGGGGCAATCACCGGCGGCACTTGCTTCTCGCGGTCCGACATGTGCTTGGTCAGGGCCTGCTCGCGTTCGATCAGGCGTTCCTTGACCTTGGCCTGCTCACGCCGGTCCGGCGTGCTCGGGGCTACCACCTCGTTGACGCGGGTATCCACCTCGCGCAGTTGCGCAACCATGCGTTTGCGGTCCACCCGGGCCGACCACCAGCGATTGGCGGCGCCCTGGAACAGTTCGAGCAGGTCGAGGGTGATCTTGCCGGTCACGTCCATGACCTTGAACCAGGACAGGTCGGTAAACACGGTGAGGCCGAACAGGAACAGCGCAATAAACATCAGGGTGCTGCCCTGGATGTTCAAGGTCCTGCGGGCCAGGTCGCCGAGGCTTTCGCCCAGAGCGCCGCCGGCACCGGCCGGCAGACCGGTAGGTGCGTGGAAATGGATATGGGCCAGGGCCGCGCCGGACAACACCAGGAACACCAGGCCGATCAGGCGCCAGGAGAACAGCCAGCCGCTCCATTGCCACGGCTCGTGACGCTGGCGGAAGATCTGCCAGGTCTTGATGGCCAGCAGCAACGGGAAGATGTAAGCGAAGTAACCCAGCACCATGAACAGGATGTCGGCGCTGTAGGAGCCGGCCGGACCACCGAAGTTCTGCACGTCTTCGATCTTGCTGTTGTGGCTCCAGCCTGGATCGTCCTTGCCATAGGTGAGCAAGGCCATCATCAGGAACAGGCACAGCGCGCCGATGGCGATCAGTGCACCTTCCTTGAGTCGGTAGTGCAGGTGCTGGCGCCAGGCGGGCACGACTGCGGCTTTAGGTGTTGCGGCGGATTTCTTCAAAACGGGTCTTTTCCTGCGCCTTTAGCGCGTCCATCTGTTGAATGACTGCAAAACACTGCCCAATCCGGGCAGGTAAAAAATGAACGAGTGCCAGTGGAGCTACTTTTAACACCCTGCTACTGATTCATGAAACGGCGATAACGCCCCAATGGCCGCATTGTACGGGTTTGTGTGCGCGATGCCACGCACTTGGCCCTACGTTACACAGCATAGCCAATGTTCAATTTCATAACGTTCAATTTGAGCATGCATTGTCTTTACTGACAAAGGCTTATGAGTTGTTTTTGCCAATCCAGGCTAGCTTGCCGACCGACGTACGCGATTACGACCACGCCCCCGGCATAGAGTTGCAGAAACACCCGTTCATGCTTATCTGCACCGATCCCATGTTCGGGGTAGCCCCAGAGCGTTTCGTCGACAATAATCACAGCTCTTGCAACGGACAACATCGCCGTTACCGCCCTCCCCTTCCGTAAGCCTGGATGCCATGCTGACCTGGTTACAACGCAACACCCTGACCTTCCCACCGCTGGCCAAGGCCATGCGCGAACCCAATGGCCTGCTCGCTGCCGGTGGCGACCTGTCGGCCGACCGCCTGATCCAGGCCTACCGCCACGGCTGCTTTCCCTGGTTCTCGGAAGGCCAGCCCATCCTCTGGTGGTCGCCCGACCCACGCACCGTATTGTTCCCCGATGAGCTGCACGTTTCCCGCAGCCTCGGCAAATTGTTGCGCCAGCAGCGTTACACAGTGACCTTCGACCAGGACTTCGCTGCGGTCATCCAGGCGTGCGCGGCGCCGCGCAGTTATGCCGATGGCACCTGGATCACCGAAGCCATGCAGAACGCCTACCTGCAACTGCACCAGCGCGGTTATGCGCATTCGGTGGAGGTGTGGGACGCGGGCGAACTGGTGGGCGGCCTGTACGGCCTGGCGATGGGCCAGTTGTTTTTCGGCGAGTCCATGTTCAGTCGCGCCGACAACGCCTCGAAATACGGCTTTGCCACCCTGGTTCGGCAACTACAGGCCTGGGGCTTTGTGCTGATCGACTGCCAGATGCCCACCGATCACCTGCACAGCCTCGGCGCCCGCGCCATTCCCCGCAGCGACTTCGCCAACTACCTGCGCGACCATTTGGACCAAACCAGCTCTGCTCCGTGGGTTTCCTAGGCGACTTCCCCGCACCTGGCTTACACTTATTTCAAAGCTTATCCGAGGGTTGATCATGACCGAGCTGGCGCGTTTGAAGTTTTATGCCACTCAACCCCACTCATGCAGCTATCTGCCCGATGAGCAGGCCACCACGCTGTTCCTCGACCCCAGCCAGCCGATGGACGTGCATGTGTATGCCGATTTGTCGGAAATGGGCTTCCGGCGCAGCGGCGACCACCTTTACCGGCCGCACTGCCAGAACTGCAACGCCTGCGTACCGGCGCGCATCCCGGTGGCGCAGTTCCTGCCGGACCGCAACCAGAAACGCATCCTGAAGCGCAACGCCGACCTGACCGTTACCGCCACCAAACCCGGCTTCAGCGAAGAATATTTCGACCTTTACCAACGCTACATCGAACAGCGCCACGCCGACGGCGACATGTTCCCGCCCAGCCGCGACCAGTTTTCCACCTTCCTGGTGCGCGACCTGCCCTTCTCGCGCTTCTATGAGTTTCGGCTCGAGGGACGACTGGTGGCGGTCGCCGTGACTGACCTGCTGCCCAATGGCCTGTCGGCGGTCTACACCTTTTATGAGCCCGCCGAGGAACGGCGCAGCCTGGGACGCTTTGCGATCCTGTGGCAGATCGGTGAAGCCTTGCGCCTGGAATTGGAGGCGGTGTACCTCGGATACTGGATAAAAAACTGCAAAAAGATGAACTACAAGACCCAATATCGGCCCATTGAGCTGCTAATTAACCAAAGATGGGTCACGTTGAACTAGAACCTCTTGGCTTAAACACCCTTTTTCGGGCACAATGCACGCCGCTTTTGCCTGGCGCAGTTGCACCGGGCCATTCACTGGATACCGAGGGCTTTACTGCATGTCGAAAGAAGACAGCTTCGAAATGGAAGGCACTGTCGTCGACACCCTGCCCAACACCATGTTTCGTGTGGAGTTGGAAAATGGGCACGTCGTAACCGCGCATATCTCCGGCAAGATGCGCAAGAACTACATTCGTATTCTTACCGGTGACAAAGTGCGCGTCGAACTGACGCCCTATGACCTGAGCAAAGGGCGCATCACTTACCGCGCCCGTTAATCAAGTCAATACAAAACGCCCGGTTATGCCGGGCGTTTTTGTGTGCGCGATTTACCTGAAACCAGCAATCCCTTGTGGGAGCGGGCTTGCTCGCGAATGCAGCGTGTCAGTCACTGATTATGTCGACTGGCACACCGCATTCGCGAGCAAGCCCGCTCCCACATTTGATCTGCATCGGTTTCAAGGCAGCAAAAAGGCGCCTCTCGGCGCCTTTTTGTTTTGTTGCGTCAGCTATCAGGCCATTTCAGCCGTGGTTTCGAAGTCGAAGGTCAGCTCGCCGTCCTTCAGATCGATGTGCACCACGCCACCATGGTCTGCCAGTTCGCCGAACAGGATCTCTTCCGCCAGTGGGCGCTTGATCTTGTCCTGGATCAGGCGAGCCATTGGCCGAGCGCCCATTGCCGCGTCGTAGCCACCTTCCGCCAGCCAGTTGCGCGCCGCGTCCGAGACTTCCAGCTGCACGCGCTTGTCTTCCAACTGCGCCTGGAGCTCGGTGAGGAACTTGTCCACCACGCTTTTGATGACCTCATGGCTGAGGCGACCAAACTGGATGATGGTGTCCAGGCGGTTGCGGAATTCCGGCGTGAAACTCTTCTTGATCACTTCCATGGCGTCGGAAGAGTGATCCTGATGAGTAAAGCCAATGGAAGCCCGCGCGGCCGTTTCGGCACCGGCGTTGGTGGTCATGATCACGATCACGTTGCGGAAGTCCGCCTTGCGCCCGTTGTTGTCGGTCAGGGTGCCGTGGTCCATGACCTGCAACAGCAGGTTGAAGACTTCCGGGTGCGCCTTCTCGATTTCATCGAGCAGCAGTACGCAATGTGGCTGCTTGGTGATCGCCTCGGTCAACAGGCCGCCCTGGTCGAAGCCGACATAGCCCGGAGGCGCACCGATCAGGCGCGACACGGTGTGACGCTCCATGTACTCGGACATGTCGAAACGCACCAGCTCGATCCCCATGGCCTTGGCCAATTGCCGCGCCGCTTCGGTCTTGCCGACGCCGGTAGGCCCGGCGAACAGGAACGAACCGACCGGCTTGTCCGGCGACTTGAGGCCAGCGCGGGACAGCTTGATCGCGGTGGACAGCGAGTCGATCGCCGCATCCTGACCAAACACGGTCAGCTTGAGGTCGCGCTCCAGGTTACGCAGCAGCTCCCGATCGGAGGTGTTGACGTGTTTTGGCGGAATCCGCGCGATCTTCGCCACGATATCCTCGACCTGAGGCACGTCGATGCGTTTCACACGCTTCTCTACCGGCTGCAGGCGCTGGTAGGCACCCGCCTCGTCGATCACGTCGATGGCCTTGTCCGGCATGTGCCGGTCATTGATGTAGCGCGATGCCAGCTCGGCGGCTGCACGCAGCGCCTCATCGGTGTACTCGATGCCATGGTGCGCTTCAAAGCGCCCCTTGAGCCCGCGCAGGATGCCAATGGTGTCTTCTACCGAAGGCTCGGACACATCCACTTTCTGGAAGCGGCGCGCCAGGGCACGGTCTTTTTCGAAGATCCCGCGGAATTCCTGGAACGTGGTCGAACCGATGCAACGGATATCGCCCGAAGACAGCAGCGGCTTGAGCAGGTTCGACGCATCCATCACGCCACCGGAAGCCGCACCGGCACCGATGATGGTGTGGATTTCGTCAATGAACAGGATCGCCTGCGGGCGTTTTTTCAGCTCGCCGAGCAACGCCTTGAAGCGCTTCTCGAAATCGCCACGGTACTTGGTCCCGGCGAGCAATGCGCCCAGGTCAAGGGAGTAGACGACGCTGTTGGCCAGCAGGTCGGGCACCTGGTTATCAACAATGCGTTTGGCCAGGCCTTCGGCAATCGCGGTTTTACCCACGCCTGCCTCACCGACCAACAACGGGTTGTTCTTGCGGCGACGCGCCAGGATCTGCGCCACGCGCTCAACTTCCAGCTCACGCCCTACCAGCGGATCGATCCGCCCCTGGCGCGCCAGTTCGTTGAGGTTGCTGGCATAAGCGTCCAGCGGGTTGCTCGAAGAAGAAGACTCACCGCCCTCGTCATCCTGCATATCCTGCTCACCTTCCGAGTGATCGCCATGCCCCGGCACCTTGGAAATGCCATGGGCGATGTAGTTGACGACATCAATACGGGCAACGCTTTGCTGCTTGAGCAGGAAGACGGCCTGGCTTTCCTGCTCGCTGAAGATCGCCACGAGCACATTGGCCCCTGTGACTTCGCGCTTGCCGGAGCTCTGTACGTGGAAAACGGCACGCTGCAGTACCCGCTGGAAGCCCAGGGTTGGCTGGGTCTCGCGGTCCTCGTCATGAACGGGGATCAACGGCGTGGTGGAGTCGATAAACTCCTGCAGGTCATGCTTGAGTTTGTCGAGATTGGCACCACACGCACGCAGTACGGTGGCGGCAGCTTCGTTATCCAAAAGTGCCAGCAGCAGGTGCTCGACGGTCATGAATTCATGACGCTTCGAACGGGCCTCCTTGAAGGCAAGATTGAGGGTGACTTCGAGCTCGCGGTTTAACATAGCTTCACCTCATACCCAAGTGGTCGGAGTTAACCGTCCTTCTCGATTTCACAGAGTAGCGGATGCTGGCTTTCCCTGGCGTACTGGTTGACCTGCATGGCCTTTGTCTCGGCGATGTCGCGGGTAAACACTCCACATACTGCCCGTCCTTCTGTGTGAACGGCCAGCATTACCTTGGTCGCCAACTCGCGGTTCAGGTTAAAAAACACCTCGAGCACTTCGACGACGAAATCCATCGGTGTGTAGTCATCATTGAACAAAACCACCTTGTACATCGGCGGCGCCTGTAAAGCAGGCTTGGCCTCCTGGACAGCAATGCCTGCAGAACCGTCGTCGTCTTCTTGATGATCCGGGCGATCCTGATTGAATGTTAGTCGAATCTGGCTGATTGCATGCATGGAAAGAAAGGTTCGTCAGTGGTTCAAATACAGTGGTGGGGGCGACCTGTCAGAATTTCAACTCTGACCGACTGGTCGCCTTGACTATCGGCAAATCAGTGTTACAACCAATAGAACCCACAGTGGGTAAAAAAGGTCCGCGCAGTCAACCTTATTTATTCGGGTTAGGACGGATAAACTGGATGATACTCCAGTGATGGAGTCTGGTGCAGAGGGATATGGGCATGGCGAGCGGTAAGGTCAAGTGGTTCAACAATGCCAAGGGTTACGGCTTCATCAACGAAGACGACAAGACTGACGACCTATTTGCGCATTACTCGGCTATCCAAATGGATGGCTACAAGACACTAAAGGCAGGGCAACCGGTTTCCTTCGACATCATTCAGGGACCCAAGGGCTTGCACGCAGTGAATATCAGCGCTCCAGTCAGCGCCACTACCCCCAAAGAGGGCGTTGCTCAAAAATCAAAAAGACAACTGGCCTGATCAGCCACTGAGCAAACGCTCTAAAAAAAACCGGCCCATCAGGCCGGTTTTTTTACGCCCCTGTATCAGCTTACATATGCGAAATCAGCGCATCCCCGAACGCCGACGACGACAGCAACTTGGCGCCGTCCATCAAGCGGTGGAAGTCATAGGTCACGGTCTTGGCCGAAATTGCGCCGTTGGTGCCCTTGATGATCAGGTCGGCCGCTTCGGTCCAGCCCATGTGGCGCAACATCATTTCCGCCGACAGGATCAGCGAACCCGGGTTGACCTGGTCCTTGCCGGCATACTTCGGCGCAGTACCGTGGGTGGCTTCGAACATCGCCACGGTGTCGGACAGGTTGGCGCCCGGCGCAATACCGATACCGCCCACTTCCGCCGCCAGTGCGTCGGACAGATAGTCACCGTTAAGGTTAAGGGTGGCGATCACGTCGTATTCGGCCGGGCGCAGCAGGATCTGCTGGAGCATGGCGTCGGCAATGGCGTCCTTGACCACCACATTCTTGCCGGTGCGCGGGTTCTTGAATTGCATCCACGGGCCGCCATCCAACAGGGTCGCGCCGAACTCTTCGGCCGCCACTTCGTAGGCCCATTCCTTGAAGGCACCTTCGGTGAACTTCATGATGTTGCCTTTGTGCACAATGGTCAGCGAGTCGCGGTCGTTATCCACGACATACTGCAAGGCCTTGCGCGCCAGACGCTTGGTGCCTTCCAGGGACACCGGCTTGATGCCGATCCCGCAGTTCTGGTCGAAACGGATCTTGGTGACGCCCATCTCTTCCTTCAGGAACTTGATGACCTTGATCGCTTCCGGGGAGCCGGCTTTCCACTCGATGCCGGCGTAAATATCCTCGGAGTTCTCGCGGAAGATGGTCATGTCCACATCGCCTGGCTTCTTGACCGGGCTTGGCACGCCTTCGAACCAGCGCACCGGGCGCAGGCACACATAAAGGTCGAGCTGTTGGCGCAGGGCCACGTTCAGCGAACGGATACCGCCACCGACTGGGGTGGTCAGCGGGCCCTTGATGGAAACCACGTAGTCCTTGACCGCATCCAGGGTTTCCTGGGGCAGCCAGGTGTCCTGGTCGTAAACCTGGGTGGCCTTTTCGCCGGCATACACCTCCATCCAGGAGATTTTGCGCTTGCCGCCATAAGCCTTGTTAACAGCTGCATCGACCACCTTGATCATCACCGGGCTGATGTCGACGCCAATACCGTCACCCTCGATGAAGGGGATGATCGGGTTGTCAGGAACATTGAGAGAATGGTCTGCATTGACGGTGATTTTGTCGCCGACTGCCGGAACCTGAATCTTCTTGTATCCCATGCTGAACTCCATCTATGGATTGAACATCTGGCTGCGTTCGAGCCTACTCCAGATAAATGAGGACTGAAACCTCAGGCCCTGCACATTTGCGTCGAAAACAGCACATTTAGCGGCCTACAAGCTTGAAAGCAAAGGGAAAAGCGCCAATCTTGAGCACATCATGCGACTTTAGGCGCAACCCGCTGCCTGCGACCTTTAGACCAATGGACGACACACCTTTTGTATGAAGGCTCGGCGTAAGCATAGCGACCTATGTATAATGCCGCCGCTGACCAAAGAGTCACGACGGCCGACCGCTCTAGACAGACGCCCTCCGCCAGAAAAGCCGAGCTACTACAGTAGCTCACCCGCTTGACGCTCGACTGATGCAACCCAACATCACCGCGAAGAAACTTCGACATTTCGCTCATGGATGACTTTGAACGAACGCGCTTTACCCGGCGCATCTCGAGTTTCTGCGCATGCTTTCAGCAAAGAAGAGAGTTAATCCGAATATGCCCACCCGCTCGAAGATCATCTACACCTTCACCGACGAAGCACCAGCCCTCGCCACCTATTCACTGCTGCCTATCGTAGAGGCCTTCACCGCTTCCGCTGATATTGCCGTGGAAACCCGCGACATTTCCCTGGCCGCGCGCATCCTCGCAAGCTTCCCCGAGCAACTGGGCGCCAAGGCCGTGCCGGACCACCTCGCCGAACTGGGCGACCTGGCCGTTACCCCTGAAGCCAACATCATCAAGCTGCCGAACATCAGTGCCTCGACCCCTCAGCTGCAAGCTGCGATCAAGGAACTGCAGGCCCAGGGCTACGCCCTGCCGGACTACCCGGAAACCGTAACCACCGACGCGGAAAAAGAAACCCGTGCACGTTACGACAAGGTCAAGGGCAGCGCCGTGAACCCGGTACTGCGCGAAGGCAACTCCGACCGCCGCGCCCCGCTGTCGGTCAAGAACTACGCTCGCAAGCACCCGCACAAAATGGGTGCCTGGGCTGCCGACTCCAAGTCCCACGTTGCCCACATGAGCACCGGCGACTTCTACGGCAGCGAGAAAGCCGTTCAGATCGAAGGCGCTGATGCCGTCAAGATCGAACTGATCGCCAAGGACGGTACTGCTACCGTGCTGAAGGAAAAAACCAGCGTACAAGCTGGCGAGATCATCGACACCGCCGTGCTGAGCAAGAAAGCCCTGCGCAGCTTCATCGCCGCTGAAATCGAAGACGCCAAGAAACAAGGCGTGCTGCTGTCGGTTCACCTGAAAGCCACCATGATGAAGGTTTCCGACCCGATCATGTTCGGCCAGATCGTTGCCGAGTTCTATAAAGACGCGCTGGCCAAGCACGCTGTGGTGCTGGAGCAGATCGGCTTCAACCTGAACAACGGCATCGGCGACCTGTACGCTCGCATCAAGGCCCTGCCGGCCGATCAGCAAGCGCAGATCGAAGCCGACATCCAGGCGGTATACGCTGCTCGCCCTTCCCTGGCGATGGTCAACTCCGACAAAGGCATCACCAACCTGCACGTGCCGAGCGACGTCATCGTCGACGCATCGATGCCTGCCATGATCCGTGACTCCGGCAAGATGTGGGGCACCGACGGCCAGCTGCACGACACCAAGGCTGTGATCCCGGATCGCTGCTACGCCACTATCTACCAGGCAGTGATCGAAGACTGCAAGGCCAATGGCGCCTTCGACCCAACCACCATGGGCAGCGTGCCAAATGTTGGCCTGATGGCGAAAAAAGCCGAAGAGTACGGTTCCCACGACAAGACCTTCCAGATCAAGGCTGACGGCGTAGTCCGCGTCACCGACAGCAAGGGCAACCTGCTGATGGAACAGGCTGTTGAAGCCGGCGACATCTTCCGCATGTGCCAGACCAAAGACGCGCCGATCCAGGACTGGGTCAAACTGGCCGTCAACCGCGCCCGCGCCAGCAACACCCCGGCCATCTTCTGGCTGGACCCACAGCGCGCGCACGATGGCGTCGTGGTCGAGAAAGTTCAGGCTTACCTGAAAGACCACAACACCGAAGGCCTGGACATCCGCATCATGTCGCCGGTCGACGCGATGAAGTTCACCCTGGAGCGTACCCGCAAGGGCCTGGACACCATCTCGGTGACCGGCAACGTTCTGCGCGACTACCTGACCGACCTGTTCCCGATCATGGAACTGGGCACCAGCGCCAAGATGCTGTCGATCGTGCCGCTGATGAACGGTGGCGGCCTGTTCGAAACCGGCGCTGGCGGCTCGGCTCCGAAGCACGTGCAGCAACTGGTTGAAGAGAACTTCCTGCGCTGGGATTCCCTGGGCGAGTTCCTCGCCCTGGCCGCATCCCTCGAGCATTTGGGTGTGACGTACAACAACCCGAAAGCCCTGGTACTGTCCAAGACCCTGGACCAGGCCACCGGCCAGTTCCTCGACAACAACAAGTCGCCATCGCGCAAAGTCGGCAACATCGACAACCGCGGCAGCCACTTCTACCTGGCGCTGTACTGGGCTCAAGCCCTGGCGGCCCAGACCGAAGACACTGCACTGCAAGCGCAGTTTGGCGAACTGGCCAAGACCCTGACCGCGAATGAGGCAACCATCGTTGCCGAGCTCAACGCTGTCCAGGGCAAGCCAGTGGACATCGGTGGCTACTACGCACCGAACGCCGAGCTGACCAGCAAGGCCATGCGCCCAAGCGCCACCCTCAACGCGGCAATCGCTGCGCTGGTGTAAGGTTGTAAGGATGCAAAGAAGCCCCGGCCCTGTGCCGGGGTTTCTGTTTCTGGACATGGCGCTTTTATTGAAGAACCCCAATCAAAATGTGGGAGCGGGCTTGCTCGCGAATGCGGTGGATCAGTCAATACCTCTTTAACTGACACGCCGTATTCGCGAGCAAGCCCGCTCCCACACTGAATGCAATCGCGCCTGAAGACAGCGTTACACCTTGAATCGAGGCACTTTATGACCTGGCTACCTCACATCACCGTCGCCACCATCGTCGAAGACAACGGCCGCTTCCTGATGGTCGAAGAACTCAAGGGCGGCCGCGCCGTGCTCAACCAGCCCGCCGGTCACCTCGACCCGAACGAAACCCTGACCGAGGCCGCCGTGCGCGAAACCCTCGAAGAGACCGGCTGGGACGTCGAAGCCACCGGGATTGTCGGGATTTACCTGTACACCGCTCCCAGCAATGGCGTGACCTATCAGCGCGTATGCTTCATCGCCAAGGCCCTGCAACACCACCCGGACTACCCACTGGACGACGGTATTCTGCGCGCCCGCTGGCTGACCCGTGACGAATTGATGGCCCTGCGCGAAGACTGGCGCAGCGAGCTGATTATCCGCTGTATCGATGATTATCTGGCCGGCCAACGCCACAGCCTCGAATTGATCCGCCCTTCTCTTTAGCCTTGCAGACGCGAGCCTGCTAGAATCGCGTCCTTTTTAAAGACTCCCGTTGAAATCCTATGCGTGATCCAGCCCCTTCTGACACACAAAAGAAGCGCGTCATCGTCGGTATGTCCGGCGGCGTGGATTCTTCCGTTTCCGCCGTTCTGCTCATGGAGCAGGGTTATGAGGTGGAAGGCCTGTTCATGAAGAACTGGGAAGAAGACGATGGAACGGAATATTGCACCGCCATGGACGACCTGGCGGATGCCCAGGCCGTCTGCGACAAAATCGGCATCAAGCTGCACACCGCCAACTTCGCCGCCGAGTACTGGGACAACGTGTTCGAGCACTTCCTGGCCGAATACAAGGCCGGCCGCACGCCGAACCCGGACATCCTGTGTAACCGCGAGATCAAGTTCAAGGCGTTCCTCGACTACGCGATGATCCTCGGTGCCGATCTGATTGCTACTGGCCACTACGTGCGCCGTCGCGACATCGATGGCCGCACCGAACTGCTCAAGGGCCTGGACGCCAACAAGGACCAGAGCTACTTCCTGCACGCCGTCGGCGGCGAACAGATCGCCAAGACACTGTTCCCGGTGGGCGAGCTGGAAAAGCCCGAAGTGCGCGCCATTGCCGAGAAACACGGCCTGGCCACCGCCAAGAAGAAGGATTCCACCGGGATCTGCTTTATCGGCGAGCGCCGTTTCAGCGACTTCCTCAAGCAGTACCTGCCGGCGCAACCGGGCGAGATCAAGACCACCGAAGGCGAGATCATCGGCCGTCACCACGGCTTGATGTACCACACCATCGGCCAGCGCCAGGGCCTGGGCATCGGCGGCTTGAAAGACGCCGGCGAAGAGCCGTGGTACGTGCTGGTCAAGGACCTGGAGCACAACGAGCTGATCGTGGGCCAGGGCAATGACCACCCATGGCTGTTCTCCCGCGCCCTGCTCGCCTCGGACATCTACTGGGTCAACCCGGTGGACCTCAGCAGCCCGCGCCGCCTCACGGCCAAAGTGCGCTATCGCCAGAGCGACCAGCCCTGCACCCTGGAAAAAACCGCCACCGGCTATCGCGCCACCTTCGACGACCCGCAGCGCGCCGTAACACCGGGCCAATCGGTAGTGTTCTACGACGGAGAGATTTGCCTGGGGGGCGGTGTGATCGAAGTTGCCGAACCCTGGAGCAGCCAGGCATGAGCCCGACCCAGGAGCAACTGACGGCACTGGGCGGCGTATTTCTCGCCGCGGTGCTGGTGGACAAGATCGCCAAGACCGGCCAGGTCACCGAGGCCGGCCTGACCTGCATGCTCGGCAGCCTGCTGATCCGCGACCCGAAGGACACCCTGGAAGTCTACGGCGGCGACGACCTGGCCCTGCGCGAAGGTTATCGCGCACTGGTCGGTGCCCTCGAGCGCGACCCAAGCACCTTGCAGCGCGAGCCGCTGCGCTACGCCCTGTCGATGCTCGGCCTGGAGCGTCAATTGGCCAAGCGCGACGACCTGCTGGACACCATCGGCAAGCGCCTGCCGCAGATCCAGTCCCAGGTCGAGCATTTTGGCCCGGCCCACGAAAACGTGATCGCAGCCTGTGGCGCCCTGTACCAGGACACCCTGAGCACCTTGCGCCAGCGGATCCAGGTGCACGGCGATATGCGCAACCTGCAACAACCAAACAACGCCTCGAAAATCCGCGCCCTGCTGTTGGCCGGTATTCGTTCGGCGCGGTTATGGCGCCAATTGGGCGGTCATCGCTGGCAGTTGGTGGTCAGCCGACGCAAATTGCTGAAAGAGCTTTACCCGTTGATGCGCAACGAATAAGTCGCAGCAACCGATTTTTTTATAGCCCCACGCGTAATACGCCGGTCAGTTGGCAACGGACCGGCGGATTTTTTCATGTATGATACGCGCCCCATTTCGTTGCCCGACTGTCCGAGAACACCCCATGCAGCTTTCTTCGCTCACTGCGGTTTCCCCTGTTGACGGCCGCTACGCCGGCAAAACCCAGGCCCTGCGCCCTATTTTCAGCGAATACGGCTTGATCCGTGCTCGTGTTCTGGTTGAAGTGCGCTGGCTCCAGCGCCTGGCCGCTCACCCTGGCATCAGCGAAGTGCCGGCGTTCTCTGCCGAAGCCAACGCTGTGCTGAACGCCCTGGCGGAAAACTTCGCTCTGGAGCACGCCGAGCGTGTCAAAGAGATCGAGCGCACCACCAACCACGACGTTAAAGCCATCGAATACCTGCTCAAAGAGCAAGCGGCCAAGCTGCCGGAACTGGCCAAGGTCAGCGAGTTCATCCACTTTGCCTGCACCAGCGAGGACATCAACAACCTGTCCCACGCCCTGATGCTGCGCGAAGGCCGTGATGACGTGATGCTGCCACTGATGCGCCAGACTGCCGACGCCATCCGCGAACTGGCGATCCGTTTCGCCGACGTTCCGATGCTGTCGCGCACCCACGGCCAGCCGGCTTCGCCGACCACCCTGGGTAAAGAACTGGCCAACGTGGTGTACCGCCTGGAGCGCCAGATCGCTCAAGTCGCGGCCGTACCGCTGCTGGGCAAGATCAACGGCGCCGTAGGCAACTACAACGCCCACCTGTCGGCCTATCCTGAGATCGACTGGGAAGAAAACGCCCGCGCCTTCATCGAAGACGAACTGGGCCTGGGTTTCAACCCGTACACCACGCAAATCGAACCCCACGACTACATCGCCGAGCTGTTCGACGCGATTGCGCGCTTCAATACCATCCTGATCGACTTCGATCGCGATATCTGGGGCTACATATCCCTGGGCTACTTCAAGCAGCGCACCATTGCCGGCGAAATCGGTTCATCGACCATGCCGCACAAGGTCAACCCGATCGACTTCGAAAACTCCGAAGGCAACCTCGGGATCGCCAACGCCCTGTTCCAGCACCTGGCCAGCAAGTTGCCAATCTCCCGCTGGCAGCGCGACCTGACCGACTCCACCGTACTGCGCAACCTCGGCGTGGGCTTCGCCCACAGCGTGATCGCGTACGAAGCCAGCCTCAAAGGCATCAGCAAACTGGAGCTCAACGAGCAGAAGATCGCCGCTGACCTGGACGCTTGCTGGGAAGTGCTGGCCGAGCCGATCCAGACCGTGATGCGCCGCTACAACATCGAAAACCCGTACGAGAAGCTCAAAGAGCTGACCCGCGGCAAAGGCATCACCTCCGAAGCGCTGCAAACTTTCATTGACGGCCTGGACATGCCAGCCGCCGCCAAGGCCGAGCTGAAACTGCTCACCCCGGCCAACTACATCGGCAACGCTGTGGCTCAAGCCAAACGCATCTGATAGAAGCTTGACCCCTTGAGACGCCCGGCAGCGCCGGGCGTTTTTATTCCCGTCTGAAAAGTGCTTTTTTTCAATAGGTTACACATGAATCCTGACATTCCTCTTCAACTTCTGGGCGGCATCACGGCACGGGAATTCCTGCGCGACTACTGGCAGAAAAAACCCCTGCTGATCCGCCAGGCCATCCCTGACTTCGAAAGCCCGATCGACGCCGACGAACTGGCCGGCCTGGCGCTGGAAGAAGAAGTCGAGTCGCGCCTGATCATCGAACACGGCGAACGCCCGTGGGAGTTGCGCCGCGGCCCGTTCGCCGAAGATGCCTTCAGCACCCTGCCCGAGCGCGAGTGGACCCTGCTGGTGCAGGCGGTCGACCAGTTCGTGCCGGAAGTGGCCGAACTGCTGGAAAACTTCCGCTTCCTGCCAAGCTGGCGCATTGACGATGTGATGATCAGCTACGCCGCCCCGGGTGGCAGCGTGGGCCCGCACTTCGACAACTACGACGTGTTCCTGCTGCAAGGTTCCGGCAAGCGCAACTGGAAGATCGGCCAGATGTGCAACTCCGAAAGCCCGCTGTTGCAACACGCGGACCTGCGCATCCTCGCCGAATTCGAAGAAACCGCCGAATGGGTGCTGGAACCGGGCGACATGCTCTACCTGCCGCCACGCCTGGCCCACTGCGGCGTGGCCGTGGATGATTGCATGACCTACTCCGTAGGCTTCCGCGCCCCGAGCGCCGCTGAAGTGCTGACCCACTTCACCGACTTCCTCAGCCAGTACCTGACTGACGAAGAGCGCTACACCGACGCCGATGCCCAGCCGGTCAGCGACCCGCACCAGATCCAGGGCGACGCCCTCGACCGCCTGAAAAGCCTGTTGGCCGAGCACATGAGCGACGAGCGCATGCTGCTGACCTGGTTCGGCCAGTTCATGACCGAGCCGCGCTACCCGGAACTGGTCGCCGGCCCGGAAGTGGAAGAAGAAGACCTGCTGGGCAGCCTGGAAAACGGCGCCGTGCTGATCCGCAACCCGAGCGCCCGCCTGGCCTGGTCCGAAGTCGACGACGACCTGCTGCTGTTCGCCAGCGGCCAGAGCCGCCTGTTGCCGGGCAAGCTGCGGGAACTGCTGAAGCTGGTGTGCGCCGCCGACGCCCTGCACATCGACAACCTCGGCCCATGGCTGGCGGATGAAGATGGCTGCGCCCTGCTGTGGGAACTGGTCAAGCAAGGAAGCCTGGGGTTTGCCGATGAATAAGATTCACGTAAGTGTCGCGGACTGGCAAAAGGATATCGCCGAGATACGGCGCATTCGTGAAGCGGTATTTATCGCTGAACAATCGGTTCCACCGGAGCTGGAATGGGATGCAGACGACGCGAGTGCCGTGCATTTCCTGGCGTTCGAAGGCGACTTTCCCATCGGTACTGCACGCCTGCTGCCTACCGGCGAGATCGGCCGCGTGTCGGTTCTCAAAGACTGGCGCGGCCTGAAGGTCGGCGACAAGCTGATGGAAGCGGTGATCGGCGTGGCCGAGAAACGCGGCCAGACCCGGCAGATCCTCAGTGCACAGGTCCATGCGGCGCCGTTTTATGAGCGCCTGGGCTTCAAGATTGTCAGCGATGAGTTCCTGGAAGTCGGGATTCCTCACGTTGATATGGTGCGCGAGGGCTGATCCGAGACCGAGTCGCGCCCTTCGCAGGCAAGCCAGCTCCCACATTCGATCCAGCACATCCTTTGGAATGAGGTCAAATGTGGGAGCGGGCTTGCTCGCGAAGGCGCCATCAGCAACACCTCAAAAGGCCCTGCCATCCCCCGATGCCAGGGCCTTTTGCCGTCCAGGATTCAACTTGCACCCCGCCAGGCCGACAAACTGGCAATATCTAGCCTAAATGACTCGCAGAGATAACGGACATGTCCCTACGCACCCTGCTCACCCTGTTGCTCCTGGCCACCAGTTTCTCGGTGATGGCCGCCACCGAAGTCGTGCCCCTGAGCAACCGCACCAGCGCCGACCTGCTGCCGGTGGCGCAGAACTTTATCGGCAAGGACGGCACCGTCAGCGCCTACGGCAACCAACTGATCGTGAATGCCGAGCCCGACAAGATCCAGGGCCTGCGCGCCCTGCTCGCGCAACTGGATACGCCCTCCAAACGCCTGTTGATCACCGTCGACACCAACGAAAACAACCAGCAGAGCAACGGCAACAATCAAACACAGGTCATCACCTACAGCACCGAAAGCCGTGACGGCGGGATCCAGCAGATCCAGGCCAGCGAAGGCGTGCCCGCGCTGATCCAGATCGGCCAGAGCGTGCCCCTCACCACCACCCAGCCCGATGCCTACGGCCGCCCGCAGAACCAGACCCAGTATCGCAACGTAACCCAGGGCTTCTACGTGACGGCCAGCGTCACCGGCGAGACCGTTCACCTGAGCATCAGTACCAATCGTGACCGCATGAGCCAGGAACGTCCCGATGTAGTGAACGTGCAAAGTACCGACACAACTGTCAGCGGACGCCTGGGCGAGTGGATCACCCTGGCCGGTATCAACCGCCAGACCCAGGCCGACAAAACCACTACAACCCGCAGCTACTCTACTCAAGGGCGCGATGACCTGACATTGCGGGTCAAAGTCGACACGCTGAACTGAAGCACCAAAAACTGACTGGCGAGTCGTATTAGACTAAAGATGTAGTGCTTGAAAAAAAGCACTACAAAACATTTGACGATCCAAAAAAGCATGGGCATGATGGCCTCGCTCCCGCTAATCAGGGGCCCTGGCAAGGGCCTTCGGATCGTCGCTCAAAGCCACCCACCTGAGCCGATTCGTGTCTGTACCGCCCACAAGGTGTGTTTGACGAGGTTGCGACTGGAACGAAGTTGTCCCGAGGGACGGAAGCTAACCAGGTAACCCGGCAACACACTGATGGATCGTACAAAGGCCCACGACGCCCGAAGACTGTTCGCAGTTCGCCCTTACCTGCTCAACTCCCCCTTGAGCCTATCGTTCATCCCGTCGCCTTCCCCGCCAAGCCTGACTTGACCGCCTAAGCTTCTGGTCAGCGAGCAGCCATAACCACGCACTGATTACGTGGCTGGCAAATGGAATTTTCCACCTAGACCTATGCGACGAGGTTTTTCCCCATGGCACTGACACGCGAACAGCAAATTGCAGCCCTTGAAAAAGACTGGGCTGAAAACCCACGCTGGAAAGGCGTGACCCGCGCTTATTCCGCTGCTGACGTCGTCCGCCTGCGTGGCTCGGTTCAACCTGAGCACACCTTTGCAAAACTCGGCGCCGAGAAGCTGTGGAAGCTGGTCACCCAGGGTGCCAAGCCGTCCTTCCGTCCCGAAAAAGATTTCGTCAACTGCATGGGCGCCCTGACTGGCGGCCAAGCGGTTCAACAGGTCAAAGCCGGTATCCAGGCGATCTACCTGTCTGGCTGGCAAGTGGCAGCGGACAACAACTCCGCTGAATCCATGTACCCCGACCAATCGCTGTACCCGGTGGACTCCGTGCCAACCGTGGTCAAGCGCATCAACAACTCGTTCCGCCGTGCCGACCAGATCCAGTGGAAAGCCGGTAAAGGCCCGGGCGATGAAGGCTACATCGACTACTTCGCACCGATCGTTGCAGACGCTGAAGCCGGTTTCGGTGGCGTACTGAACGCCTACGAGCTGATGAAGAGCATGATCGAGGCAGGCGCTGCCGGCGTTCACTTCGAAGACCAGCTGGCTTCGGTGAAGAAATGCGGCCACATGGGCGGCAAGGTACTGGTTCCAACCCAGGAAGCTGTTCAAAAGCTGACGGCTGCTCGTCTGGCTGCTGACGTTGCTGGCACTCCGACCATCATCCTGGCCCGTACCGATGCCAACGCGGCTGATTTGCTGACCTCGGATTGCGACCCGTACGACCAGCCGTTCGTGACTGGCGAACGTACCCAGGAAGGTTTCTATAAAGTGCGCGCCGGTCTCGACCAGGCGATCGCTCGTGGCCTGGCCTACGCGCCGTACGCCGACCTGATCTGGTGCGAAACCGCCAAGCCGGACCTGGACGAAGCTCGCCGCTTTGCCGAAGCCATCAAGAAGGAATACCCGGATCAACTGCTGTCCTACAACTGCTCGCCTTCCTTCAACTGGAAGAAGAACCTGGACGACGCGACCATCGCCAAGTTCCAGCGTGAACTGTCTGCCATGGGCTACAAGCACCAATTCATCACCCTGGCCGGCATTCACAACATGTGGCACAGCATGTTCAACCTGGCGCACGACTACGCCCGCAACGACATGACTGCCTACGTGAAGCTGCAGGAACAAGAGTTCGCTGATGCTGCCAAGGGTTACACCTTTGTGGCGCACCAGCAGGAAGTGGGCACCGGTTACTTCGACGACATGACCACCGTGATCCAGGGCGGCACCTCGTCCGTGACTGCGCTGACCGGTTCGACCGAAGAAGAGCAGTTCCACTAAGTACTGAGTACACGGCCACTGCGGCCCCACGGAAGACCTAACCGCAGTGCCGCACGATCTGACGCCCCGACTGGTTCGGGGCGTTTTTTTGGGCGCCTGAAAAGCACTGGAGTGTGAGAGCAGCCACGGTCAACTGTAGGAGCTGGCTTGCCTGCGATGCCGACAACTCGGTTTCTGCGATACACCGAGGCGATGCTATCGCAGCCAAGCCAGCTGCCACAGGAAAGCAGAGCGGCACGCGCCTTGGCCCAGCCTTTGATTGGGCTTTTGAATATGTGCCCCTGCGCGCCCTCGCCAGCCGATTTCGATCAAAACATTGATCCAGAGCGCTATTCCCATCTGCAAAACCAGTTAAAAGATCCGCTTTACCAACTAGCATCACCCGCACAAGTAACAACAACTTCCCGCGCTAAACCCCGAACAGTTGTTTAAAACCCACGCAAACAATATTCATTATCATTTAGAGCATGAAAACTTCTTTACCGGTTAAACAAAACACAATTCATGAAAAGCCCGCTAATGCCCGCAGCACAAGGGCTACAGCCCCAAGAAGGTGCACTATGTCCTTATTCCAACGAATAATTTCGCTATAGGAATTTTACTTGCCCGGTGTTTAGCCATAAAATCACCGCGATTGATTGCGCTGCGACATATCGTCACTGCATCGTTACTTTTTCGAGCTCAGAGACCTTTGCTCTCTGTTAAGGATTTCCAGCATGACCGAAGCGACAGGACTCATGGCCCACAACTGGGGCTTTGCCATTTTCCTCCTCGGTGTAGTCGGCCTTTGCGCCTTCATGCTCGGCGTCTCCAGCCTCCTCGGGTCAAAAGCCTGGGGCCGCAGCAAAAACGAACCGTTCGAGTCCGGCATGCTACCTACAGGTGGCGCCCGCTTGCGGCTCTCAGCCAAATTCTATCTGGTCGCGATGCTCTTCGTGATCTTCGACATCGAAGCCCTTTTTCTCTTTGCCTGGTCTGTGTCCGTCCGCGAAAGCGGCTGGACCGGATTCGTCGAAGCCCTCGTTTTCATAGCAATTCTGTTGGCAGGCCTTGTCTACCTATTTCGAGTGGGCGCCCTTGACTGGGCTCCGGAAGCTCGTCGCAAGCGGCAAGCGAAGCTGAAACAATGAGGCTTTGGCGATGCAATACAATCTCACCAGGATCGACCCGGATGCTCCTAACGAGCAGTACCCAATCGGCGAACGGGAAACCGTTTCCGACCCGTTAGAAGACCAAGTCCACAAAAACATCTACATGGGCAAGCTGGAAGACGTGCTGAGTGGCGCGGTCAACTGGGGACGTAAGAACTCCCTGTGGCCGTACAACTTCGGTCTGTCCTGCTGCTACGTGGAAATGACCACCGCCTTCACGGCGCCCCACGACATCGCGCGCTTTGGCGCCGAAGTTATCCGGGCATCGCCGCGTCAGGCGGATTTTATGGTTATCGCCGGTACCTGCTTTATCAAGATGGCGCCGATCATTCAGCGTCTCTACGAGCAAATGCTCGAGCCAAAGTGGGTTATCTCCATGGGTTCGTGCGCCAACTCCGGTGGCATGTACGACATCTACTCCGTGGTTCAGGGGGTGGACAAGTTCCTGCCCGTGGACGTCTACGTGCCTGGCTGCCCGCCCCGCCCTGAAGCATTTCTGCAAGGCTTGATGCTGTTGCAGGAATCGATTGGCAAGGAGCGTCGCCCACTTTCCTGGGTTGTCGGAGATCAAGGCGTATACCGCGCCGAGATGCCGTCACAAAAGGAACAGCGCCGCGAACAGCGTATTCAGGTAACCAACCTGCGCAGCCCCGACGAAGTCTGATCCAGAACCGCTTCTTTTATAGAACGAAAACCTGGCTTCATTCTTTACGTTGACCGAAAGCGATAAAAAACCATGACTACAGGCAGTGCTCTGTACATCCCGCCTTATAAGGCAGACGACCAGGATGTGGTCGTCGAACTCAACAACCGTTTTGGCCCTGACGCCTTCACCGCCCAGGCCACACGCACCGGCATGCCGGTGCTGTGGGTGGCGCGTGCCAGGCTCGTCGAAGTCCTGAGCTTCCTGCGCAACCTGCCCAAGCCGTACGTCATGCTCTATGACCTGCATGGCGTGGACGAGCGCCTGCGCACCAAGCGCCAGGGGCTGCCGAGCGGCGCCGACTTCACCGTGTTCTACCACTTGATGTCGCTGGAACGTAACAGCGACGTGATGATCAAGGTGGCCCTCTCCGAGAGCGACCTGAGCGTTCCGACCGTGACCGGTATCTGGCCCAACGCCAACTGGTACGAGCGTGAAGTGTGGGACATGTTCGGCATCGATTTCCCGGGCCACCCGCACCTGTCGCGCATCATGATGCCGCCGACCTGGGAAGGTCACCCGCTGCGCAAGGACTTCCCTGCCCGCGCCACCGAATTCGATCCATTCAGCCTGACCCTCGCCAAGCAACAGCTTGAAGAAGAGGCTGCGCGCTTCCGTCCGGAAGACTGGGGCATGAAGCGCTCCGGCACCAACGAGGACTACATGTTCCTCAACCTGGGCCCGAACCACCCTTCGGCTCACGGTGCCTTCCGCATCATCCTGCAACTGGACGGCGAAGAAATCGTCGACTGCGTACCGGACATCGGCTACCACCACCGTGGTGCCGAGAAGATGGCCGAGCGTCAGTCGTGGCACAGCTTCATCCCGTACACCGACCGTATCGACTACCTCGGCGGCGTGATGAACAACCTGCCGTACGTGCTCTCGGTCGAGAAGCTGGCCGGCATCAAGGTGCCGGACAAGGTCGACACCATCCGCATCATGATGGCCGAGTTCTTCCGGATCACCAGCCACCTGCTGTTCCTGGGTACCTATATCCAGGACGTCGGCGCCATGACCCCGGTGTTCTTCACCTTCACCGACCGTCAGCGTGCGTACAAGGTCATCGAAGCCATCACCGGTTTCCGCCTGCACCCGGCCTGGTACCGCATCGGCGGCGTCGCCCACGACCTGCCGCGTGGCTGGGAACGCCTGGTCAAGGAATTCATCGACTGGATGCCCAAGCGTCTGGACGAATACCAGAAAGCCGCCCTGGACAACAGCATCCTCAAGGGCCGGACCATCGGCGTCGCCCAGTACAACACCAAAGAGGCCCTGGAATGGGGCGTCACCGGTGCTGGCCTGCGTTCCACCGGTTGCGATTTCGACCTGCGTAAAGCACGCCCGTACTCCGGCTACCAGAACTTCGAATTCGAAGTGCCGCTGGCGGCCAACGGCGATGCCTACGACCGCTGCATCGTGCGCGTCGAAGAAATGCGCCAGAGCCTGAAGATCATCGAACAGTGCATGCGCAACATGCCGGAAGGCCCGTACAAGGCGGATCACCCGCTGACCACGCCGCCGCCGAAAGAGCGCACGCTGCAACACATCGAAACCCTGATCACGCACTTCCTGCAGGTTTCGTGGGGCCCGGTAATGCCGGCCAACGAATCCTTCCAGATGATCGAAGCGACCAAGGGTATCAACAGTTATTACCTGACGAGCGATGGCGGCACCATGAGCTACCGCACCCGGATTCGTACGCCAAGCTTCCCGCACCTGCAGCAGATCCCTTCGGTGATCAAAGGTGAAATGGTCGCGGACTTGATTGCGTACCTGGGTAGTATCGATTTCGTTATGGCCGACGTGGACCGCTAAGCATGAATAGCACGCTTATCCAGACAGACCGTTTCACCTTGAGTGAAACCGAGCGCTCGGCCATCGAGCACGAGCTGCATCACTACGAAGACCCGCGCGCGGCGTCGATCGAAGCCTTGAAGATCGTCCAGAAGGAACGTGGCTGGGTGCCGGACGGCGCCCTCTACGCCATCGGCGAGATCCTCGGCATCCCCGCCAGCGACGTTGAAGGCGTGGCGACGTTCTACAGCCAGATCTTCCGCCAGCCGGTCGGCCGCCACATCATTCGCGTGTGCGACAGCATGGTCTGCTACATCGGTGGCCACGAGTCCGTGGTCAGCGAGATCCAGAGCAAGCTGGGCATCGGCCTGGGCCAAACCACTCCGGACGGGCGCTTCACGCTACTGCCGGTGTGCTGCCTGGGCAACTGTGACAAGGCGCCGGCGTTGATGATCGACGACGACACATTCGGCGACGTGCAGCCTGCTGGCGTCACCCAATTGCTCGAGGGCTACCCATGACCCTGACTTCCTTCGGCCCTGCCAACCGCATCAAGCGGTCGGCCGAGACTCACCCGCTGACCTGGCGCCTGCGTGACGACGGCGAGCCTGTATGGCTTGACGAGTACCAGGCCAAGAACGGTTACGCGGCCGCGCGCAAAGCCTTTGCCGACATGGCCCAGGACGACATCGTCCAGACCGTGAAAGACGCAGGCCTTAAGGGCCGTGGCGGTGCAGGCTTCCCCACGGGTGTCAAGTGGGGCCTGATGCCCAAAGACGAATCCATCAACATCCGCTACCTGCTGTGCAACGCGGATGAAATGGAGCCGAACACCTGGAAAGACCGCATGCTGATGGAGCAACTGCCCCATCTGCTGATCGAAGGCATGCTGATCAGTGCCCGCGCGTTGAAAACCTACCGTGGCTACATCTTCCTGCGTGGCGAATACACCACCGCCGCCAAGCACCTGAACCGTGCCGTGGAAGAAGCCAAGGCCGCTGGCCTGCTGGGCAAGAACATCCTTGGTTCGGGTTTCGACTTCGAACTGTTCGTGCACACCGGCGCCGGGCGTTATATCTGCGGTGAAGAAACCGCACTGATCAACTCCCTCGAAGGCCGCCGCGCCAACCCGCGTTCCAAGCCGCCCTTCCCTGCCGCCGTGGGCGTGTGGGGCAAGCCGACCTGCGTGAACAACGTTGAAACCCTGTGCAACGTGCCGGCAATCATCGGCGACGGCGTGGAGTGGTACAAATCGTTGGCCCGCGAAGGCAGCGAAGACATGGGCACCAAGCTCATGGGCTTCTCCGGCAAGGTCAAGAACCCGGGCCTGTGGGAACTGCCCTTCGGCGTGACCGCACGCGAGCTGTTCGAGGACTACGCCGGCGGCATGCGCGATGGCTACACCCTCAAGGCCTGGCAGCCAGGTGGCGCCGGTACCGGTTTCCTGCTGCCTGAGCACCTCGACGCACAAATGTACGCTGGCGGCATCGGCAAGGTGGGCACCCGTATGGGTACCGGCCTGGCCATGGCCGTGGACAACACCGTGAACATGGTGTCGTTGCTGCGCAACATGGAGCAGTTCTTCTCCCGTGAATCCTGTGGCTTCTGCACCCCGTGCCGCGACGGTTTGCCGTGGAGCGTCAAGCTGCTGATGGCCCTGGAAAACGGCGAAGGCCGCGAGGGCGACATCGAGACCCTGCTGGGTCTGGTCGGTTTCCTCGGCCCAGGCAAGACCTTCTGTGCTCACGCACCGGGCGCCGTGGAGCCATTGGGCAGCGCGATCAAATACTTCCGCTCGGAGTTCGAAGCCGGCATCGCGCCTACCAGCGCCGCCGTCCCGCCTCTGGCAAGGCCGATCGTAGTCGGCGCGTAACGCTTAAAAAGGCGAAGGGTCCGTGCCCTTCGCTTTCTCATGTGCTGACGCCTTCAAGGCTGTGTTGATGCACATGAATAACAAGATTCCATTAGCCACGCCCGCTGACACCGGGCCAACGAAGAACTTTGAACCATGGCCACTATCCACGTAGACGGCAAAGAGCTCGAAGTCGATGGGGCAGACAACCTGTTACAGGCGTGTCTGTCGCTAGGCCTCGACATTCCATATTTCTGCTGGCACCCCGCCCTTGGCAGCGTTGGCGCTTGCCGCCAGTGCGCGGTCAAGCAGTACACCGACGAGAACGACACCCGTGGTCGTATCGTCATGTCCTGCATGACCCCTGCCACCGACGGCAGCTGGATCTCCATCGAAGACGAAGAAGCGAAAGTGTTTCGCGCCAGCGTCGTCGAATGGCTGATGACCAACCACCCGCACGACTGCCCTGTGTGCGAGGAAGGCGGCCACTGCCACCTGCAAGACATGACCGTGATGACCGGCCACAACGAGCGCCGGTATCGCTTCACCAAGCGTACTCACCAGAACCAGCAACTGGGCCCGTTCATCTCCCACGAGATGAACCGCTGCATCGCTTGCTACCGCTGCGTGCGCTTCTATAAGGACTACGCCGGCGGCACCGACCTCGGTGTGTTCGGCGCCCACGACAACGTGTACTTCGGTCGCGTTGAAGACGGCACCCTCGAAAGTGAATTCTCCGGCAACCTCACCGAGGTCTGCCCGACCGGTGTGTTCACCGACAAGACTCACTCCGAGCGCTACAACCGCAAGTGGGACATGCAGTTCTCGCCGAGCATCTGCCATGGCTGCTCCAGCGGTTGCAACATCTCCCCGGGTGAGCGCTACGGCGAACTGCGTCGGATCGAAAACCGCTTCAACGGTTCGGTCAACCAGTACTTCCTGTGCGACCGTGGCCGTTTCGGCTACGGCTACGTCAACCGCGAAGACCGCCCGCGTCAGCCACTGCTGGCCGACGGCGCCAAGCTGAGCCTCGACGAAGCACTGGATAAAGCCGCTGACCTGCTGCGCGGTCGCAACATCGTCGGTATCGGTTCGCCCCGCGCCAGCCTCGAAAGCAACTACGCGTTGCGCGAACTGGTGGGTGCCGAGCACTTCTACTCGGGTATCGAAGCCGGTGAACTGGAGCGCATCCGCCTCGTGCTGCAAGTCTTGAACGACAGCCCGCTGCCGGTTCCGAACATGCGCGACATCGAAGACCATGACGCGATCTTCGTCCTCGGTGAAGACCTGACCCAGACCGCTGCCCGTGTCGCCCTGTCCCTGCGCCAGTCGGTAAAAGGCAAGGCCGAAGACATGGCCGACGCCATGCGCGTCCAGCCATGGCTCGACGCTGCGGTGAAAAACATCGGCCAGCACGCGCTGAACCCGCTGTTTATCGCCAGCCTGACCGCCACCAAGCTCGACGACATCGCAGAAGAATGCGTACACGCCGCGCCTGACGACCTGGCCCGCATCGGTTTCGCCGTGGCCCACGCCCTCGACGCCAGCGCGCCTGCCGTAGAAGGCCTGGACGCTGAAGCCGCTGAACTGGCCAAGCGCATCGCCGATGCCCTGCTGGCCGCCAAGCGTCCATTGATCATCGCCGGCACCTCGCTGGGTTCCAAGGCGCTGATCGAAGCCGCGGCCAACATCGCCAAAGCCTTGAAGCTGCGCGAGAAGAACGGTTCCATCAGCCTGATCGTGCCAGAGGCCAACAGCCTCGGCCTGGCCATGCTCGGTGGCGAGTCCCTGGACGCCGCCCTGCAAGCCGTGACCGACGGCAGCGCCGATGCGATCGTGGTACTGGAAAACGACCTGTACACCCGCACTGATTCGGCCAAGGTCGACGCAGCGCTGAACGCGGCCAAAGTGGTGATCGTTGCCGACCACCAGAAAACCGCCACCAGCGACCGTGCCCACCTGGTACTGCCCGCCGCCAGCTTTGCTGAAGGCGACGGTACCCTGGTCAGCCAGGAAGGCCGCGCCCAGCGCTTCTTCCAGGTGTTCGATCCGAAGTACATGGACGCCAGCATCCTGGTTCACGAAGGCTGGCGCTGGCTGCATGCCCTGCGCGCCACCCTGCTGAACCAGCCGATCGACTGGACCCAGCTCGACCACGTGACCGCTGCCGCCGCTGCCGCTGCACCGCAACTGGCACGCATCGTCGACGCTGCACCGTCCGCCGCGTTCCGCATCAAGGGCATGAAACTCGCCCGTGAACCGTTGCGTTACTCCGGCCGTACCGCCATGCGGGCTGACATCAGCGTGCATGAGCCACGTACACCGCAAGACAACGACACCGCGTTTGCCTTCTCCATGGAAGGTTACTCGGGTTCTGTCGAGCCACGTCAGCAGGTGCCTTTCGCCTGGTCGCCGGGCTGGAACTCGCCGCAGGCCTGGAACAAGTTCCAGGACGAAGTCGGTGGCCACATTCGTGCCGGCGACCCGGGCACCCGCCTGATCGAAAGCACCGGTGACTCGCTGAACTGGTTCGCCAGCGTTCCGCGTCCGTTCAACCCGGCCCAGGGTACGTGGCAGGTTGTGCCGTTCTTCCACCTGTTCGGCAGCGAAGAGACTTCTTCCAAAGCCGCGCCGGTACAAGAGCGCATTCCAGCCGCCTACGTGTCCGTAGCCAAGTCCGAAGCCGACCGCCTGGGCGTCAACGACGGTGCCCTGCTCAGCGTGGACGTCGCCGGCAAGACCCTGCGTCTGCCGCTGCGCATCGACGAAGAGTTGGGTGCTGGCCTGGTTGCATTGCCAAAAGGCCTCGCAGGGATTCCTCCGGCGATCTTCGGCCTTACCGTTGACGGTCTGCAGGAGGCAGCTCAATGACCTGGTTCACCCCTGAAGTGATCGACGTGATCATCGCGGTGGTCAAGGCCATCGTGATCCTGTTGGCCGTGGTCGTGGCGGGCGCCCTGCTCAGCTTCGTCGAACGTCGCCTGCTGGGCTGGTGGCAGGACCGTTACGGTCCGAACCGCGTTGGCCCGTTTGGTATGTTCCAGATCGCCGCCGACATGCTGAAAATGTTCTTCAAGGAAGACTGGACCCCGCCGTTTGCCGACAAGGTGATCTTCACCCTGGCACCGGTCGTGGCCATGAGCGCCTTGCTGATTGCCTTCGCAATCATCCCGATCACCCCGACCTGGGGCGTGGCGGACCTGAACATCGGCTTGCTGTTCTTCTTCGCCATGGCCGGCTTGTCGGTCTACGCGGTGCTGTTCGCCGGTTGGTCGAGCAACAACAAGTTCGCCCTGCTGGGCAGCTTGCGGGCCTCGGCCCAGACCGTGTCCTACGAAGTGTTCATGGGCCTCGCGCTGATGGGCATCGTGGTGCAGGTGGGCTCGTTCAACATGCGCGACATCGTCGAGTACCAGGCGCAGAACCTGTGGTTCATCATTCCGCAGTTCTTCGGCTTCTGTACGTTCTTCATCGCTGGCGTCGCCGTGACTCACCGTCACCCGTTCGACCAGCCGGAAGCGGAACAGGAACTGGCCGACGGTTACCACATTGAATACGCCGGCATGAAATGGGGCATGTTCTTCGTTGGTGAATACATCGGCATCATCTTGATCTCGGCCCTGCTGGTCACGCTGTTCTTCGGCGGCTGGCACGGTCCGTTCGGCATCCTGCCGCAGCTGGCGTTCTTCTGGTTCTTCCTGAAGACCGCGTTCTTCATCATGCTGTTCATCCTGCTGCGCGCTTCCATCCCGCGTCCACGGTATGACCAGGTGATGGATTTCAGCTGGCGATTCTGCCTGCCGCTGACCCTGATCAATTTGCTGGTGACTGCTGCCGTTGTGTTGTTGAACACGCCAGCGGGCGCGGTTCAGTGAGGATTTGACCCATGTTCAAATATATTGGCGACATCGTTAAGGGTACCGGTACCCAGTTGCGAAGCCTGGTGATGGTGTTCGGTCACGGCTTTCGCAAACGCGACACCCTGCAATACCCGGAAGAAGCGGTGTACCTGCCGCCGCGTTATCGCGGCCGCATTGTCCTGACCCGCGACCCCGACGGCGAAGAGCGCTGCGTGGCCTGCAACCTGTGCGCCGTGGCGTGCCCGGTGGGTTGCATCTCGCTGCAGAAAGCTGAAACCGAAGACGGTCGCTGGTACCCGGACTTCTTCCGCATCAACTTCTCGCGCTGCATTTTCTGCGGCCTCTGCGAGGAAGCTTGCCCGACCACCGCGATCCAGCTGACACCGGATTTCGAGATGGCCGAGTTCAAACGTCAGGACCTGGTGTACGAGAAAGAAGATCTGCTGATCTCTGGTCCCGGTAAAAACCCTGATTACAACTTCTATCGTGTTGCAGGTATGGCCGTTGCCGGTAAGCCGAAAGGCGCCGCACAAAACGAAGCCGAGCCGATCAACGTGAAGAGCTTGCTGCCTTAAGGAAGAAAGATGGAATTCGCTTTCTATTTCGCATCGGGTATTGCAGTGGTGTCCACGCTTCGCGTGATCACCAACACTAACCCTGTGCACGCCCTGCTCTACCTGATCATTTCGCTGATCGCCGTGGCCATGACCTTCTTCAGCCTCGGCGCACCGTTCGCCGGTGTACTGGAAGTGATCGCCTACGCCGGCGCCATCATGGTGCTGTTCGTGTTTGTGGTGATGATGCTCAACCTGGGGCCGGCGTCTGTCGCCCAGGAACGCGTCTGGCTCAAGCCCGGCATCTGGCTCGGCCCGGTGATCCTCGCAGCCCTGCTGCTGGGTGAACTGCTGTATGTGCTGTTCGCTCACCAGAGCGGCCAGGCCATCGGCCACACCACCGTAGACGCGAAAGCCGTGGGCATCAGCCTGTTCGGCCCGTACCTGCTGGTGGTCGAACTGGCTTCGATGCTGCTGCTCGCTGCAGCCATCACCGCCTTCCACTTGGGCCGCAACGAAGCCAAGGAGCAATGACGATGCCTGCTATCCCTTTGGAGCATGGTCTGGCGGTCGCCGGCATCCTGTTCTGCCTTGGCCTGGTCGGCCTGATGGTTCGCCGCAACATTCTGTTCGTGTTGATGAGCCTGGAAATCATGATGAACGCCGCGGCACTCGCGTTCATCGTGGCCGGTAGCCGTTGGGGCCAGCCGGATGGACAAGTGATGTTCATCCTGGTGATCAGCCTGGCAGCCGCCGAGGCCAGTATTGGCCTGGCGATCCTGCTGCAACTGTATCGTCGCTTCCACACGCTTGATATCGACGCTGCCAGTGAGATGCGCGGATGAACATGATCTTTCTGACTTTCGTATTTCCCCTGATCGGTTTCCTGCTGCTGTCGTTCTCCCGTGGACGCTGGTCGGAAAACCTCTCGGCCCTGGTCGGCGTGGGTTCCATTGGCCTGTCGGCAATTGTCGCCGCCTACGTCATCTGGCAATTCAACGTCGCACCGCCTGAAGGCGGTCACTACACCCTGGTGTTGTGGCAGTGGATGTCGGTGGAGGGCTTCAAGCCCAACTTCGCCCTCTACGTCGACGGCCTGTCGATCACCATGCTCGGCGTGGTGGTGGGTGTGGGCTTCCTGATCCACCTGTTCGCGTCCTGGTACATGCGCGGTGAAGCCGGTTACTCGCGCTTCTTCGCCTACACCAACCTGTTTATCGCCAGCATGCTGTTCCTGGTGCTGGGCGATAACCTGTTGTTCCTGTACTTCGGCTGGGAAGGCGTGGGCCTGTGCTCGTACCTGTTGATCGGTTTCTACTACAGCAACCGCAACAACGGTAACGCCGCACTCAAAGCCTTTATCGTGACCCGGATCGGTGACGTGTTCATGGCCATCGGCCTGTTCATCCTGTTCCAACAGGTGGGCACGCTGAACATCCAGGAACTGCTGGTGCTGGCACCGCAGAAATTCCAGGTCGGCGACTTCTGGATCACCCTGGCGACCCTGATGCTGCTGGGTGGCGCTGTCGGTAAATCCGCGCAACTGCCGCTGCAAACCTGGCTGGCGGATGCGATGGCCGGTCCTACCCCGGTTTCGGCACTGATCCACGCCGCGACCATGGTAACCGCCGGTGTCTACCTGATTGCCCGTACCCACGGCCTGTTCACCCTGGCACCGGAGATTCTGCATCTGGTGGGCCTGGTGGGTGGCGTGACCCTGGTACTGGCAGGTTTTGCTGCCCTGGTTCAGACCGACATCAAGCGTATCCTCGCCTACTCGACCATGAGCCAGATCGGCTACATGTTCCTGGCCCTGGGCGTTGGCGCCTGGGACGGCGCGATCTTCCACCTGATGACCCACGCCTTCTTCAAGGCCCTGCTGTTCCTTGCTTCCGGTGCGGTGATCGTTGCCTGCCACCACGAGCAGAACATCTTCAAGATGGGCGGCCTGTGGAAGAAACTGCCGTTGGCCTACGCCAGCTTCATCGTCGGCGGCGCGGCCTTGTCGGCCCTGCCACTGGTGACCGCAGGTTTCTACTCGAAAGACGAAATCCTCTGGGAAGCCTTTGCCAGCGGTAACCACGGCCTGCTGTACGCCGGCCTGGTAGGTGCGTTCATGACCTCGCTGTACACCTTCCGCCTGATCTTCATCACGTTCCACGGTGAAGCCAAGACTGAAGCCCACGCAGGCCATGGCATTTCCCACTGGCTGCCACTGTCGGTGCTGATCATCCTGTCGACCTTCGTCGGCGCCATGATCACCCCGCCACTGGCCGGTGTTTTGCCGGAAAGCGCCGGCCATGCCGGTGGTGCAGCCAAGCACAGCCTGGAAATTGCCTCGGGCGCCATCGCCATCGCGGGTATCCTGCTGGCGGCCCTGCTGTTCCTCGGCAAGCGCCGCTTCGTCACCGCCATCGCCAACAGTGGCATTGGCCGCTTCCTTTCGGCCTGGTGGTTCGCTGCCTGGGGCTTCGACTGGATCTACGACAAACTGTTCGTCAAGCCGTACCTTGCGATCAGCCACGTGCTGCGCAAAGACCCGCTCGACCAGACCATCGGTTTGATCCCGCGTGCCGCCAAGGCCGGTCACACCGCCCTGAGCCGCAGCGAGACCGGCCAATTGCGCTGGTATGCAGCTTCCATGGCGGCCGGTGCCGTCCTGGTAATCGGCGCCATCATCGTGGTCGCGGTCTGACTATGCACATTGCGAACTTTGCGAACTTGCGAAAGGAAACGAGCCCGTCATGATTCTGCCCTGGCTAATCCTGATCCCCTTTATCGGCGGCCTGCTCTGCTGGATGGGTGAACGCTTCGGCGCCACCCTCCCCCGCTGGATTGCGTTGCTGACCATGTCCCTGGAACTCGCGCTCGGCCTCTGGCTGTGGGCCCACGGTGACTATTCATTTGCTCCGGCACCGGGTGTCGATCCCACCTTCGCGCTTGAATTCAAGCACGTGTGGATCCAGCGCTTCGGCATCAACGTGCACCTGGCCCTCGACGGCCTGTCGCTGTTGATGATCCTGCTGACCGGCCTGCTGGGTATCCTCTCGGTACTCTGCTCCTGGAAAGAGATCCAGCGTCACGTGGGCTTCTTCCACCTGAACCTGATGTGGATCCTGGGCGGCGTTGTCGGCGTGTTCCTCGCCCTCGACCTGTTCATGTTCTTCTTCTTCTGGGAAATGATGCTGGTGCCGATGTACTTCCTCATCGCGCTCTGGGGTCACAGTTCTTCGGACGGCAAGAAAACCCGGATCTACGCGGCGACCAAGTTCTTCATCTTCACCCAGGCTTCCGGCCTGATCATGTTGGTGGCGATCCTGGGCCTGGTACTGGTCAACTTCAACAGCACGGGCGTGATCACGTTCAACTACGCCGACCTGTTGAAAACCAAGATGTCCCTGACCACCGAGTACATCCTGATGCTGGGCTTCTTCATCGCGTTCGCGGTGAAGCTGCCGGTGGTGCCGTTCCACTCCTGGTTGCCTGACGCTCACGCCCAGGCGCCGACTGCAGGTTCCGTCGACCTGGCCGGTATCCTGTTGAAGACGGCGGCCTACGGCCTGCTGCGTTTCGCCCTGCCGCTGTTCCCGAATGCCTCGGCCGAGTTCGCGCCGATCGCCATGACCCTCGGTCTGATCGGGATCTTCTACGGTGCGTTCCTGGCCTTCGCCCAAACCGACATCAAGCGTCTGATTGCCTTCTCGTCCGTTTCCCACATGGGCTTCGTACTGATCGGCATCTACTCCGGCAGCCAACTGGCGCTGCAAGGCGCCGTGATCCAGATGCTGGCTCACGGTGTGTCGGCAGCGGCACTGTTTATCCTCAGCGGCCAACTGTACGAGCGCCTGCACACTCGTGACATGCGCGAGATGGGTGGCGTGTGGTCACGTATCGCCTACCTGCCGGCCATCAGCCTGTTCTTCGCCGCCGCATCCCTGGGCTTGCCAGGTACCGGTAACTTCATCGGCGAGTTCCTGATCCTGATGGGTGCCTTCGTGCATACGCCGTGGGTCAGTGCGATCGCTACGTCTGGCCTGGTGTTCGGTTCGGTCTACTCGCTGATCATGATCCACCGCGCATACTTCGGTCCGGCCAAGTCCGACACCGTGTTGCACGGCATGGACGGTCGCGAACTGATCATGGTGCTCGGCCTTGCGGTACTGCTGGTGTTTATCGGCGTGTACCCGCAACCGTTCCTGGATACTTCTGCCGCAACGATGCATGGCGTGCAGCAGTGGTTCGGCACCGCCTTCTCTCAACTCGCTTCGGCCCGGTAAGAGCGCTATGGAATTCACGATCCAACACTTTATCGCGCTTGCGCCGCTGCTGATCACCAGCCTCACCATCGTGGTGGTGATGCTGGCGATCGCCTGGCGCCGCAATCACTCGCAAACGTTCCTGCTGTCCTGTGCGGGCTTGAACCTGGCCCTGCTGTCGATTATCCCGGCACTCAAGGTCGCGCCACTGGCCGTGACCCCGCTGATGATGGTCGATGACTTCGCGCTGCTGTATATCGCGTTGATCCTGGTTGCTACCCTGGCCTGCGTCACGCTTGCCCACGCCTACCTCGGCGAAGGCGGCACCGGCTACCCGGGCAACCGCGAAGAGCTGTACCTGCTGATCCTGCTGGCTGCGGCCGGTGGTATCGTGCTGGTCAGCGCGCAGCACCTGGCCGGCTTGTTCATCGGCCTGGAACTGCTGTCGATCCCGGTCTACGGCCTGGTAGCGTATGCCTTCTTCAACAAGCGCTCCCTGGAAGCTGGCATCAAGTACATGGTGCTGTCGGCTGCCGGTTCGGCATTCCTGTTGTTCGGTATGGCCCTGCTCTACGCAGAAGCCGGCAGCCTGAGCTTCAGCGGTATCGGTCACGCCCTGGCAGCCTCCGGCAGCCCAGCGCCAATCGCCCAACTGGGCCTGGCCATGATGCTGATCGGCCTGGCGTTCAAGCTGTCGCTGGTGCCGTTCCACCTGTGGACCCCGGACGTGTACGAAGGCGCCCCGGCGCCGGTGGCTGCTTTCCTGGCTACCGCGTCGAAAGTCGCCGTGTTTGCCGTGATGGTGCGTCTATTCCAGATCTCCCCTGCGGCCAACACCGGTGTACTCAGCAACGTGCTGACCATCATCGCCATCGCTTCGATCCTGTTCGGCAACCTGCTGGCGCTGACCCAGAACAACCTCAAGCGTCTGCTGGGTTATTCGTCCATCGCGCACTTCGGTTACCTGCTGATCGCCCTGGTGGCGAGCAAGGGCCTGGCGATGGAAGCCATCGGCGTGTACCTGGTCACCTACGTGATCACAAGCCTGGGTGCATTCGGTGTGATCACGCTGATGTCCTCGCCTTACAAAGGCCGCGACGCCGACGCCCTGTACGAATACCGCGGCCTGTTCTGGCGCCGTCCGTACCTGACCGCCGTACTGACCGTGATGATGCTGTCCCTGGCGGGTATCCCGCTGACTGCGGGCTTCATCGGCAAGTTCTACATCGTGGCCACCGGTGTTGAAGCGCACGAATGGTGGTTGGTTGCGTCCCTGGTACTGGGCAGCGCCATCGGCGTTTTCTACTACCTGCGCGTGATGGTGACCTTGTACCTGATCGAGCCAAACCTGCGCCGTGTGGACGCCGAGTTGCACTGGGAACAGAAAGCAGGCGGCGTGATGCTGCTGGCAATCGCCCTGCTGGCGTTCTTCCTGGGTGTGTACCCACAACCGTTGCTCACCCTGGTGCAGCATGCGGTGATGGCGGGTTGATCGCTTAGTTAAACGCAGCAAGCAAAACGGCGCCTTCGGGCGCCGTTTTGCGTTTCTGGCGTATTAATTTGTTGTCTGACACACAAAGGGAATTTTCCTCGTCGAGATGCCTCCCCTTCCGGCATCACCCTGCCTGGGTCGCTCGTATCGTGGTTGCGTTTTAGGAAACATCCCACAGCAGGGTCACTTGACCCACCGCAGATGGGCCACCAAACTATACGCAGGCTACGTACAGAACATGGATGCTCTATTTATCGAATTGCCAGCCTTTGAGCGGCACCGCAGGGATTATCTGAGTGATGAGTTATTTCACGGCTTTCAACAAGAGTTGATGAGAAACCCGCAAGCGGGCAACGTGATAGAGGGAACCGGCGGGTTACGCAAGGTGCGCTTTGTCGACGAGCGACGCAACAAGGGCAAACGGGGTGGCCTGCGAGTCATCTATTACTGGTGGTCAGGCGGTACGCAGTTCTGGCTGTTCACCCTTTATGGCAAACACGAACAGGACGACCTGAGCGCTCAACACAAAACGGCGCTCAAACACCTGCTGGACAGGGAAATCAAAGCGAGAAAATCTTATGAAACGTGACATCTTTTCCGAACTGGTCGAAGGCTTCGACGCGCTGGCAGATGAACGAGAAGGCAAGGTAACGCTGCGCAGCCACAAGGTGCAGTTGAGCAAGCTGGCACCGCTCACTGCCGACGAAGTAGTCGCTGTGCGTCAACAACTCAATCTGTCGCGCTCGGTGTTTGCGATGTACCTGCGCACCAACACCCGGACCCTGGAAAATTGGGAGCAAGGCCGGGCCACACCCAATGCTCAGGCGGCAACCTTGATTCGGCTGGTGTCGAAGTTTCCGGAGACGGTGGAACGTTTGGCGCTGTTGACCTGATCGATCAATCCAGCCAAGCCCGTCGGCAACGGGACGTTGCCGATGGCTCAAGCCTGCAATCAAATCCTGAACTGCCCCACCAACTGACCCAACCGCTGCCCCAGGTCCGCCAGGCTGCGGGAGGTCTGGGCACCCTGTTGGGTTTCATCGGCCACACTGTCAACCGCCACCGCGATCTGATGCACGCTGCGGTTGATCTCTTCGGCCACGGCGGTTTGTTCTTCCGCCGCGCTGGCGATCTGCGCGTTCATCGAGTTGATGGTGCCGATCAGCTGCGCCATGGTGTCCAGGGATGCTCCGGCTTCGTTGGCCTGGGCCGATGTGCCGTCACCGGCGTCACTGGAACGGCGCATGGACTCCACGGCGGCTTCGGTGCCTTTTTGCAGGCGGTCGATCATGCCCTGGATCTCCTGGGTGCTTTGCTGGGTGCGGCTGGCCAACGCCCGTACTTCGTCGGCGACCACGGCAAAACCACGACCGGCCTCCCCTGCCCGCGCGGCTTCAATGGCGGCGTTGAGGGCGAGCAAGTTGGTCTGTTCGGCAATCGAGCGGATCACGCCAAGCACGCTGACAATCGACGACACATCCTGCTGCAAGCTGTCCAGGGACACGCCGCTGCTGCGGATGTCGTTCACCAGCGCGTGAATCTGCGCGATGCTGCCATCCACGACTTTTTTCGCGGCCTGGCCTTCGGCGTCGGTTTGCTGCGCAGCGACGGCTGCGCCTTGGGCACTGCGCGCCACTTCATGGGCCGCGGAGGACATTTCGTTGATCGCGGTAGCCACTTGGTCGGTCTCGTGACGCTGGCGCTCCATGGCCTTTTCCGAGCGGTTGGCTTGCTCGGCGACCTGGCTCACCAGGCCGGTAAGCTGGGAGGTCATCTCGGTGATCTGGCGTACCAGGCTGTGGATCTTGTCGACAAAGCGGTTGAAAGAGCCTGCCAGTTCGCCAAGCTCGTCCTGGCTGGTGATGGCCAGGCGGCGGGTCAGGTCACCCTCACCGGCGGCGATGTCGTCGAGGTTGATCTTCATCAGGTGCAACGGCCGCAGGATGGTATTGGCCACCAGCATGCCCACGGCGGCAATCACCAACAGCACCACCACGGCAATGCCGATGATGCTCAGCAGCACACCTTCCATGCGTTTCTCCACCTTGGCCTGAACCTCGGCAACCTGGGCGTCGATGCCGTCCAGGTTCACCGAGGTACCGATCACCATGTCCCACTTGGGCAAGTATTCGGTGTAGCCAAGCTTGGGCACCAGCTCGGTCTGGCCGGGCTGCGTCGAGCTGTATTGCAGGTAGTGGGTGCCGTCCTTGCCGACTTTCACCAGGTCGCGGTTGACGTAGACGCCGTTCGGGTCGCGGTTGTCCTTGAAGCTTTTGCCGACGCCGTCCGGGCTGTTGCCCTTGAACAGGCGAATGGTCTCGGAGTCGTAGCCGAAGAAATAACCGTCCTTGCCATAGCTGATGTTGGACAGCAGCTTGACCACTTGCGTCCGTGCGGCCGTATCGCCTTGGGCGGCAGCGTCGTAAAGCGGCTTGATGGTGGTCATCGCCACCTCGACGTAGCCGCGCAAGGTGGTCTTGGCGTCGTTGAGCAGGTTCTGACGGGTTTCTTCGACCTCGTTGCGGGCCTGCTCCCGAAGGATCCACACCGTGGTCAGGCTGATGATCACGGCAAACAACAACACGGGCAGGACAGCAAGGGACAGTACTTTGGCCTTTAGACTCAGACGCATGGCTCTTCTCTCTTGAGGGACAACTCAAGAGGTTAACGGCTAGTTACAATAAATCTGTAGGACAATCCCGTCAGAGCGTCATCGCGGCAAACCAGCCAAACGCCAGCAGCGGAATGTTGTAGTGCAGGAAGGTCGGCACCACGGTGTCCCAGATATGGTGGTGCTGGCCATCGATGTTCAAACCGGAAGTCGGGCCCAGGGTGGAGTCCGACGCAGGCGAGCCGGCATCACCCAATGCCCCGGCCGTGCCGACGATGCACACGATCGCCAGCGGGCTGAAGCCCAGCTGCACGCACAGCGGCACAAAGATCGCCGCCAGGATCGGCACCGTGGAAAACGACGAGCCGATGCCCATGGTCACCAGCAAGCCCACCAGCAGCATCAGCAGCGCGCCCACACCGCGGCTATGGCCGATAAACGCCGCGGAGGCTTGCACGAGTGTCTGCACTTCACCGGTGGCCTTGAGCACTTCGGCAAAGCCTGACGAGGCGATCATGATGAAGCCGATCATCGCCATCATCTTCATGCCTTCGGTGAACAGGTCATCGGTGTCGCGCCAGCGCACGATGCCCGACACCGAAAAGATCAGGAAACCGGCCAGGGCGCCAATGATCATCGAGTCCAGCCACAGCTGGATAATGAACGCCGCCGCAATGGCCAGGCCGGCCACCAGCAGGGTCAGCGGGTTGTAGTGCACCGCCACCTGCTCGACTCGCTCGATCTTCTCCAGGTCGTACACACGCTTCTTGCGGTAGCTGACAAACACCGCCACCAGCAAACCGACCACCATGCCCAGCGCCGGTAGGCCCATGGCATGGGTGACATTGACCTGGCTGATGTCGACACCGCTCTTGGCCACGTTGGCCAGCAGGATCTGATTCAGGAAGATGTTGCCGAAGCCCACCGGCAGGAACATGTAGGGCGTGATCAGGCCGAAGGTCATGACGCAGGCGATGAGACGGCGGTCCAGCTGCAGTTTGGTCAGCACATATAAAAGCGGCGGTACCAGCAGCGGGATAAACGCGATGTGGATCGGCAGGATGTTCTGCGAGGCGATGGCCACCACCCAGAGCAGACCGATCAGCAGCCATTTGACGTGACTGCCGCCCGTGGCTTCCTGCCGATCCACCAGCAGCAGGGCTTTATCGGCCAGCGCATGAGCCAGGCCGGATTTGGCAATCGCCACGGCGAACGCGCCGAGCAGCGCGTAGGACAACGCCACCGTCGCACCGCCACCCAGGCCGCTGTTGAACGCCTTGAGCGTCGCGTCGATACCCAGGCCGCCGGTCAGGCCACCCACCAGGGCGCCGACAATGATCGCGATCACCACATGCACGCGGGACAAGCTGAGCACCAGCATGGTGCCGACCGCGGCGATTACTGCATTAATCATCGTTACCTCAAGACAGAAAACATGAAAAAAGCACGCACCTGCCCGGGCTGCTGTCGGGAACGGCTGCCGCAAACCAGGTTTTAAGGGAGTTTTATTAGAGGGCGCGCACTTTGCAGCACCCGGCCTGCCTTGTCAAAAAAGTGGGGAGAAGGTTTGTCAGTGGTTAGGGGATTTGTCTGTGGCGAGGGGCTTGTCCTGTGGCGAGGGGGCTTGTCCCCCGTTGGAGTGCGCAGCGCTCCCGCTTTTTTTGGGGCCGCTAAGCGGCCCAACGGGGGACAAGCCCCCTCGCCACACAAACAGGTTTAAATTGATCGTTTGAATAAAGAAAATTTCCGAGCCGCCGATACAGGCAGATCGTCTCTGTCGTATCGAAAGTTAAGGAAGGCTCCATGTCGCTCAGACAGCTGTCCATTCAATGGAAAATTACCCTGCTGGCCGGTCTTTGCCTGCTGGGCATCGTGACCTTGCTGGTAGGTCTCTCGCTGTACCGCATGGCGCAGAGCTCCGACCTGGTCAAGGCTTCCAGTATGGAAATGCTCGACGAAGCCGCCCAGGCGCGCATCGAAGCCCAGGGTGAGGTCCAGGCCTTGGGCATTCGCCAGCAGTTCATGGACGCCTATCAATACGGCCACGGTTTTTCCCGGCAGGTGTTGTTCCTGCGCGAACAGGCCGAGAAACGCTTCCTGGATGCCTTCGACCTGCGCGAAGACCTGACCCGGCAGGTCAAGGCCGCGCTGCAGGCCAACCCTGACCTGCTGGGCCTGTCCCTGGTATTCGAGGCCAACGCACTGGATGGCAAGGACGAACTGTTCGCCAACCAGCAAGAGCTGGGCAGCAACGACAAGGGCCGCTTTGCGCTGTACTGGTCCCAGCCGACTGCGGGCAAGCTGACTTCAATGTCGCTGCCCGAAAGCGACATGTCCGACACCAGCGTCGGACCCAGCGGCGAAAAAGCCAACGCCTGGTTCACCTGCCCGCGCACCACACTCAAGCCCTGCGTGATCGAGCCGTACTTCTATGTGATCGATGGGCAAAAGGTGCTGATGACCAGCATCGTCTTCCCGCTGATGGTCAACGGCAAAGTCATCGCCTCGCTGTCGGTGGACATCAACCTCAACAGCCTGCAAGCCGTCAGCCAGGGCGCCAGCCAGAAACTCTATGACGGCCAGACCAGCGTCAGCATCATCAGCCCGGTGGGCCTGCTGGCCGGCTACAGTCCGGACGCCGGCAAACTCAGCCAGCGCCTGGATGCCGTCGACACCGCCAACGGCGCGCAATTGATCAGTTCGCTTTCCACCAGCACCCAGACCCGCAGCGTGCGCACCGACCACCAACTCAAGGTGCTCGCGCCGTTCCAGCCGATCCCCGATGGCAAGCCGTGGGGCGTGTTGCTGGATGTTCCGGAAAAAGTCCTGGTGGCTCCGGCTGAAGCCCTGAAGTCCAAACTGGACGCCGATAACGCCAAGGGCACTCTGCTGGAACTGAGCCTGGGCCTGCTGGCAGCAATCGTCGGCCTGTTGCTGGTGTGGCTGATGGCCCGCAGCGTGACCCGGCCGATCCTCGGTGTGGCGCGCATGCTGGAAGACATTGCCAGTGGCGAAGGTGACCTGACCCGCCGCCTGGCCTACGACAAACACGACGAACTCGGCGAATTGGCCGGCTGGTTCAACCGCTTCCTCGACAAGCTGCAGCCGATCATTGCCCAGGTCAAACGCTCAGTGCAGGACGCCCGTGGCACCGCCGACCAGTCGGCCGCCATCGCCACTGAAACCAGTGCCGGCATGGAGCAGCAATACCGTCAGGTCGACCAGGTGGCCACCGCCTCCCACGAGATGAGCGCCACCGCCCAGGACGTCGCCCGCAGTGCAGCGCAAGCCGCCCAGGCGGCCCGCGATGCCGATCAGGCGACGCGTGAAGGTTTGACCGTGATCGACCGCACCACCACCAGCATCGGCCACCTGGCGGCGGATATGAGCACCGCGATGACCCAGGTTGAAGGACTGGCGGCCAACAGCGAGAAGATCGGTTCGGTACTGGAAGTGATTCGTGCAATCGCCGAGCAGACCAACCTGCTGGCACTGAACGCCGCTATCGAGGCCGCCCGTGCGGGTGAAGCCGGTCGCGGTTTTGCGGTGGTCGCCGATGAAGTGCGCAACCTGGCGCGACGTACCCAGGAGTCGGTGGAGGAAACCCGCCTGGTGATCGAGCAACTGCAAAGCGGTACCCAGGAAGTGGTCGGTTCCATGAGCAACAGCCATCGCCAGGCCCAGGGCAGCGTCGAACAAGTGGGCCAGGCCGTGACCGCCTTGCGCCAGATCGGCGATGCGGTAACGGTAATCAGCGACATGAACCTGCAGATCGCCAGCGCCGCCGAAGAGCAAAGTGCGGTGGCCGAGGAGATCAACAGCAACGTGGCGACGATTCGGGATGTGACGGAGTCGTTGTCCGAACAGGCGAATGAATCGGCGCGGGTCAGCCAGGCGTTGAACAGCCTGGCGAATCAGCAGCAGGGCCTGATGGATCAGTTCAGGGTTTGATGAGTTGCGGGATACTCCGGCAATCAGCCCGAGTATCCCGTAG
>NZ_JACARS010000224.1:0-1488 GCF_013386485.1 Pseudomonas sp. P7758
CACAGGGCAATGCCCTTGGCACAGTCATGGGGTGAGCCACCGCCCAGTGACACCACGAAATCACAGGCGCTCTGCTGCAGCAGTGCCAGGCCTTTTTCGACGTTATCGACGTTCGGGTTGGGCTTGGCGCCGTCATAGATCACCGAGTCGATGTCTTGCATCGCAAGCTTCTCGGCGATCATGCTGGCCACACCTGCCTTGGCCATCCCGGCGTCAGTGACGATCAGCGCCTTGCGAAAACCGTAGTTGCGAATCGCGGTCATGGCTTCGTCGAGGCAGTCGAGGCCCATGATGTTGACGGCGGGAATGAAGAAGGTGCTGCTCATGGTGGCTAATCCTTTAAAGTCGTTATGCCTACAGCATCGACCTCGATTGCCTGCGGCATCTTGACCAGGATCAACGCCCGCTCGTGATAAAGTCACCGCCCAGCCGATTTCGAGTAGACCCGCCGCAATGAAGGATTCCCAGGATTTTGATGCCCACCTAGAAGACTGGAACGCCTTGCGCAGCAGTACCGCCATCAGCGGGATCCTGATCGGCAACGGCGCCAGCCGCGCAGTGTGGGAAGATTTTGCCTACGACTCGCTGTTCGAAAACGCCCGCACCGTGGAAGAAAAACCTCTGAGCCAGTCCGAACTCAGCGTGTTTGACGCGATGCAGACCCGCAGCTTCGAGCAGGTGCTGGGTGCACTGAAAACCACCAGCCGGGTCAACAAGGCCCTGGCGGTCAGCTCGGCTGCGCCGCGTAATCGCTATTACGCGATCAAGGAAGCGCTGATCAATACGATCCACAGCGTGCATATTCCGTGGCGCCTGGTGAAGCCGTCGACACTGGCGACCCTCCATCAGGAGCTGGCGAGTTACCCGACGGTGTTCACCAGCAATTACGACCTGCTCAACTACTGGGCGATCCTGCATGCGCCGGGCATCGACGATCTGTTTCGCAGTGCCGATGCGAGCTTTGACCTGCGCAATACTGCCTGCGACACCACGCGCATTTTGTATCTGCATGGTGGTTTGCACCTTGTGCGTAACCTTGACGGTACGGCGCGTAAATTGCCGACCACTGACAGCACGTTGCTCAGCAGTTTTGCGATCAACAACACGATCAAGACGCTGGATGATGTGCCGTTGTTTGTCAGCGAGGGCAAGGTTGAGGAGAAGCTGAAGACCATTCGCAGTTCTGACTATTTGTCGTTCTGTTATGAGCAGTTGTTGGGCCATGAAGGTGGGCTATGCATCTTTGGGCATCACCTCGGCGCGCAGGATGTGCATCTGGTGCAGGCGATTCGACAGGCGAAGATCAGCACGTTGGCGATTTCGGTGTTTGGCCGCAGTGCAGGGTTTATCCAGCAGCAGAAGCGGCGTTTTGCGGAGTTGTTTGAGGGGATGGAGGTGGAGTTGCGGTTTTTTGATGCGCGTAGTCATGCGCTTGGGAATTCGGGGCTTTCGGTGCCCGTGGAGCGGTGATGGTAGTTGGGGTGAGGT
>NZ_JACARS010000225.1:0-11862 GCF_013386485.1 Pseudomonas sp. P7758
GCGAGGTGCCGAGTGGTGGGGCAAGAGCGTTTTGCTTACTTTTGCGCTGTTCAAAAGTGAGCCGCTGTAAGAGCGGAACCCATATCAGCCATCACCCAAATAACGGATATGTACTCACCCCAGGGTCCGTAACAAAACCGTCATCCCCCTGGGCTAGGCTCGCGGGCTTGAATGCCCCCGAGTCCCAATCCATGTTCAAAGGCCTCCTATACGCCGCGCTGCTGTTCACCCTGACAGCCCACGCCGAAACCTGGCCGGAGAAGGAATGGTCCCAAGGCCAGCCCCTGACCGGCCCGGCCGCCCAGGCCCTGGACGACTACGCCTTCCCACCCCGCGACGACACCAGCCGCAAAGGCGTCCGCACCGACGCCTTGCTGGTCATCCGCGACGGCCAGATCATCTACGAACGCTACGCCGCCCCCATCACCGCCAGCACCCCGCACCTGACCTGGTCCATCAGCAAAAGCCTGATGGCCACCGTGCTCGGCGTGGCCTTCGGCGAAAACCGCTTCAAACTCACCGACCCCGCCGCGCGCTTTTACCCGCCGATGAAACAACACCCAGGCGTGACCATGGCCGACCTGCTGCACTGGGCCTCGGGCCTCGACTGGCAGGAAGACTACGAATACGCCCCGCTGAAATCCTCGGTGGTCGCCATGCTCTACACCCGCGGCCACCACGACATGGCCGAGTTCGCCGCCGACACCGCGACCTCCAGCGCCCCCGGCCAGGCATTCCGCTACTCCAGTGGCGACAGCAATATCCTGTCCGCCACCCTCAAGGGCATGCTCGGCCACAAGGCCTACGTCGACTACCCATGGACCGCCCTGTTCCAGCCACTGGGCATCCACAACGCCACCTGGGAAAGCGATGCCGAGGAAACCTTCGTCGCGTCCTCATACGCCTACCTCACCGCTCGCGACCTGGCCCGCGTCGGCCTGCTGATGCAGCGCGACGGCCGTTGGGGCGAGCAACAATTGCTGCCCAAGGAGTGGGTCGCGTTCAATCGCCAACCGTTCGACAAGTACAAGGCGGGCCAGGACGAAGCCGTTCCGGGCGGCCAATGGTGGCTCAACCGCGAAGTGCAGGGCGCCGCCAGACCCTGGCCGGACGCGCCCGCCGACACCTTCGCCGCCCTCGGCCACTGGGGGCAGGCGCTCTACGTGATGCCCGAAAAACAGCTGGTCATCGTGCGCTATGGCGACGACCGCGACGGCAGCTATCGCCACAACGAACTCCTCAAGCGCGTCCTTGCAGCGGTGCAACCATGATCCGCCGTCATCCCTTCATCAGCCTGTTGATCCTGCTGTTACTCGTGTTGCTCGGCTGGGTCTGGCACGAGCGGGTCAACCTGCAAGCCTTCCCCGACATCATCGCGGCCTACACCGCCAAGGAGTACTGCTCCTGCCGATATGTGGAAGGCAATCCCGCTGATTATTGCCTGGGTTATGTGAAGCAATACGTGCCCACCAGCGCCTTCACCGACAACCCTGAAAAACACCTCGTGACCGCCAGCGGCCTGGGCCGCACCCACAGTGCCCAATGGCTGGGCCAACGCGAGGGCTGCCGCCTCTTGCCCTAATGCAGCCACAGGTGGGGCTGAGGTTCCACAGGGTGGAACCACCTTTGATTGTCCTCCTGCGCACATCGCGGTTATCTGGCGGTGTGCAACGAAAAAGAACGGGAACACCCGCCTGCGAGGAGAATCACCATGAGCCCACACCAGCACATCCTGGATTGGCTGAGCGATGTCGCCAGCGACCTGCACGCCGTGCGTCAGGACATTCACGCCCACCCTGAACTGGGTTTTGAAGAAAACCGCACCTCCGCCCTCGTGGCGCAATCCCTGCGTAACTGGGGCTACGAAGTCCATACCGGCATCGGCCAGACCGGCGTGGTGGGTGTGCTGCGCAATGGCAGCAGCTCGCGCAAGCTCGGTATCCGCGCCGACATGGACGCGTTGCCGATCATCGAAAACACCGGCGCCAGCTACAGCAGCCAACACGCCGGCTGCATGCATGCCTGCGGTCATGACGGCCACACCACCATGCTGCTGGGCGCCGCGCGTTACCTGGCCGCGACCCGTCAATTCGACGGCACCCTGAACCTGATTTTCCAGCCCGCCGAAGAAGGCCAGGGCGGCGCCGAAGCCATGCTCGCCGACGGCTTGCTGGAGCGGTTTGCCTGCGACGCATTGTTCGGCATGCACAACATGCCGGGCTTGCCCGCCGGCCATCTGGGCCTGCGCGTTGGACCGATGATGGCCTCCCAGGACCTGCTCACCGTGACCCTCGAAGGCGTCGGTGGCCATGGCTCCATGCCGCACCTGACGGTCGACCCGCTGGTGGCCGCCGCCAGTATGGTCATGGCATTGCAGACCGTGGTGGCGCGCAATATCAATGCCCAGGAAGCCGCCGTGGTGACCGTCGGTGCCCTGCAAGCGGGCCAGGCGGCCAACGTGATTCCCCAGCAAGCACTGTTGCGTTTGAGCCTGCGTGCCCTGGATGCAAACGTGCGTGAACTGATGCTGGAGCGGGTCAAGGCGATCATCCTGACCCAGGCCGCGAGCTTCGGCTGCACCGCGCAGATCGACCATCGCCCGGCCTATCCGGTGCTGGTCAACCATCCCGAAGAAACCGAATTCGCCCGCCAGGTCGGCGTCGCCCTGCTGGGTGAAGATGCCGTCGACGGCAACACCACCAAGCTGATGGGCAGCGAAGACTTCGCCTGGATGCTGCAACGCTGCCCCGGCAGCTACCTGTTTATCGGCAACGGCGTGTCGCGGCCGATGGTCCACAACCCCGCCTATGACTTCAACGACGACATCCTGTTGACCGGCGCCGCCTACTGGGGCGCGCTGGCCGAGAGCTGGCTCAAGCCCGCCTGACGACCTCTTTTTTCTGCCGCTGGACCCTTTTCCGACTGGTTGAATGGAGTGTTCCCATGCAGGCTTCAAAACAAGGTGTATCCCGCACCCGCCAGGTGGTGGCGGCGGTGATCGGCAATGCGCTGGAATGGTATGACTTCATCGTCTACGGCTTTCTCGCCAGCATTATCGCCCGGCAGTTTTTCCCCTCGGAGGATGAATACGCCTCGCTGCTGATGGCCCTGGCCACCTTTGGCGTCGGCTTCTTCATGCGCCCGGTGGGCGGGATTCTGCTGGGCATGTATTCGGACCGCAAAGGCCGCAAGGCCGCGATGCAACTGATCATCCGGTTGATGACCATCTCCATCGCCCTGATCGCTTTCGCCCCCAGCTATGCTGCCATCGGCATGGGCGCGCCGATGCTGATCGTGGTTGCGCGCATGCTCCAGGGCTTTGCCACCGGCGGTGAATACGCCAGTGCCACGGCGTTCCTGGTGGAGAGCGCGCCGGCCCATCGCAAGGGCCTGTACGGTTCCTGGCAGTTGGTGGGACAGTGCCTGGCGGTGTTCGGCGGCGCGGCGATGGTGGCGTTGGTCACACACTTCTTCGAGCCGCAAACCCTTGAAGTCTGGGGCTGGCGCCTGCCGTTCATCTTCGGCTTGCTGATCGGCCCCGTGGGCTTGTGGATCCGCCGGCACATGGAAGACCCCGAGGAATTTATCGAGGCACGCAAACAGGCCAAGGGTGCGGCGCCGAGCTTGATGGACGTCATCCGCGATCACCGCCGCAGCATCTTGGTTTCGATGGGCCTGGCCTGTGGTGCAACGGTGTCGTTCTACGTGGTGCTGGTGAACATGCCGACCTTTGCCCACAAGAACCTCGGCCTGCCGCTGGACCAGGTGCTGATGGTGCAGATGTTCGCGGTGGCGCTGATGACCGTGGTGATTCCGCTGTCCGGCCTGCTGTCGGATCGGTTCGGTCGGCGCCCGGTATTGATGGCGTTCACCCTGGCGTTTTTTGTGATGGTGTACCCGCTGTATGTGTGGGTCGCGGCGGCACCGTCCATTGAGCGTTTGCTGGTGATGCAGGTGATGTTGTGCACTGCCATCGGCGGCTTTTTCGGCCCGGCGCCGACGGCCCTGGCCGAGCAGTTTCCCATCGAAGTACGCTCCACCGGGGTGTCGGTGGCTTACAACGTGGCGGTGATGGTATTCGGGGGCTTTGCGCCGTTGATCGTCACCTGGCTCAGCAAGGTGCTGGGCACGCCGGTAGCCCCGGCATTTTATGTGCTGTTCGCTTGCGTCCTGACGCTGCTGGGCACTTACTGCATGCATGAGGCGCCACGGGCGAAACGACCGGCGCCGTTTTCCAGCGAGGTGAAACCTTGAGTATTGTTGAACTGGATGCCATCGAACTGTCTCGGGCGATCCATGCGCGGCAGGTGTCCTGCCATGAAGTGATGCAGGCGTATCTGGCCCAGGTCGAACGCTTCAACCCGACGGTGAATGCGCTGGTCTCGCTGCGCTCCCATGAGGACGTGCTGGCCGAAGCGGCGCAGCGTGATCGCGAGTTGGACCAAGGCCAATCCCGTGGCTGGATGCACGGCATGCCCCAGGCGATCAAGGACCTGGCGGCGACCCAGGGCCTGCGCACCACCCTCGGTTCGCCGCTGTTCGCCGAGCATGTTCCTCAAGAAGATGCGATCAGCGTGGCGCGGGTTCGGGCCAGTGGCGCGATCATCATCGGCAAGACCAACGTGCCGGAATTTGGCCTGGGCTCGCAGACCTACAACAGCGTGTTCGGCACCACCGGCAACGCCTATGACCCGCGCCTGGTGGCCGGTGGCAGCAGCGGCGGCGCGGCGGTGGCGCTGGCATTGCGCATGCTGCCGGTAGCGGATGGCAGCGACATGATGGGCTCGCTGCGAAACCCGGGGGCGTTCAATAACGTATTTGGCCTGCGTCCGTCCCAGGGGCGGGTGCCTCACGGGCCGGCGCCGGAGCTGTTCGTCCAGCAACTGGCCACGGAAGGCCCGATGGGTCGCAGCGTGGCGGATGTGGCGCGGCTGCTGAGTGTGCAGGCCGGCTATGACCTTCGGGTGCCGCTGTCGCTCAAGGAGGATCCGGCGATGTTTGGCGAGCCGTTGCAGCGCGACTTCAAGGGTGCACGCTTGGGCTGGCTCGGGGATTACAACGGTTACCTGCCGATGGAAGACGGCGTGATGAGCCTGTGCGAATCGGCCCTCAAGGACTTCGCTGCGCTGGGTTGCGAGGTCGAGCACTGCCAACCGGAATTTTCTCTGGAACGCCTGTGGCAGACCTGGCTGGTGCACCGCCATTGGCTGATCCAGGGCTCCCTCGGCGCGGCCTACGCCGACCCGCAAAAACGTGCACTGCTCAAGCCGGAGGCGCAATGGGAAGTGCAGGGCGGATTGCAACTGAGTGCGGCGGACGTTTACCAGGCTTCGATCAACCGAAGCGACTGGTACCGCGCCCTCGGCAAACTGTTCGAACGTTACGATTTCCTGTTGCTGCCCACCGCCCAAGTGTTCCCTTTCGATGCACAACAAGCCTGGCCACGCCTCGTCGCAGGGCGCGAGATGGACACCTACCACCGCTGGATGGAAGTGGTGATCGGCCCCACACTGGCCGGCCTGCCGAGCATGAACGTGCCGGTGGGTTTCAACCCCCAGGGCTTGCCCATGGGCCTGCAGATCATCGGCCCGGCCCAGGCGGACAGGGCGGTGTTGCAACTGGCGTACGCCCACGAACAACTGACCCACTGGGTGCAGCGGCGACCGCCAGCTTGCCTCTCGGCGACCGGTTGAGCCGCGACGGGCCTGTATCTTGCTGTGAAATCAGATCATCCATCGGCATCAAGGAGATCGACACATGGGCAGCGACGCCGAGACGGGAACCGTACGCTCAGTAGGGCGGGCACTGGCGATCATCGAATTGCTCGGCGAGCATCAGGCGCTGGGGCTGGAAGAGTTGCATTACCTGACTCACCTGCCCAAGGCCACGGTCTCGCGGATGCTGCTGACCTTGCAGGAACAGGGCTGGATCTATCGTGGGCTCAGCGACCGGCGTTACCGCCTGCGGGCCAGACGGTTGTTCGGCGACACCCAGCAACGCTTCAAGCGCCAACTGGTGGAAAGCGCCGCGCCGTGGCTGCTGGACCTCAGCGAGCGCACCGGCCTGGTGGTGGACCTGTCGAGCTTCGACGGCGAACGCCTGGAGGTGATGGAAAGCGCGATCCCCACGGTGCTGCGCAAGCTCTACCCGAACAATTGCCAGATCGTCGGCCAGCACGCCAGCCTGTTTCATTCGGCCATGGGCAAGGCGTGCCTGGCGCAATTGTCGGCGGATGAAGTGCAGCGCCTGGCCGGTCGTGAGCATGTGGCGGAAGACGATCAATACCGGGCGTGTGAACAATCCCAGCACCAGGGGTTTGGCCAACGCACCGAAGGCTACTGGGAATACCCGGTGCGCCTGCCGTTCCTGATTCGCGCGGTGGCCTTGCCGGTGCGGGCCAATGGCCGGTTGGTGGGCAGCATGGCGCTGCATTGGCCGATGGATCAGGCACCGGTGGAACGGGTGCTGAGCCTGCACCTGGCCAGCCTGGAATCGACGATTCGCGATGTGCAGGAGGCGCTGGCCTGACCACCGTTCCCCCGTAGGAGCGAGCTTGCTCGCGAAGAGCTCACAGGCACCGCGTTCATTCAGAATGCCCGCGTCATCGTTGGCAACCTTCGCGAGCAAGCTCGCTCCTACAGGAGGTCTTTGTTACTGTTCGCCCAGGTTTTTTGCCCCAAGAGTCTTTATGTCCCTGTTCAAACCCATGGCCTTCCTGCTGCTGGCCGCTGCCGCCGTGCCTGCCCATGCCGACTGGTACCTGGACAACGAGTCCTCGCGCCTGTCGTTCGTCACCACCAAGAACACCGACATCGCCGAAGTGCAGCGCTTCCTGGTGCTGCATGGCAAGGTCGACAGCAAGGGCGCGGCGCAGCTGGAAGTCGAACTGGAGTCGATCAACAGCGGCATCCCGCTGCGCGACGAGCGCATGCGCAATGAGCTGTTCGAGATCAAGACCTTCCCGGACGCGGTGATCAATGCGCAGATCAACCTGCAACCGATCAACGACCTGGCCCCCGGCGCGCAATACGAGCTGCGCCTGCCGCTGTCGGTGACCCTGCACGGCAAGACCCAGGCCTACAGCACCGAATTGCTGGCGACCCGCCTGGATGACCGACGCTTCCAGGTGGTCACCCTGGAGCCATTGGTGGTGCACGCCGAGGATTTCGATTTGCTGCCAGGGGTAGCCGCATTGCGCAAGGCCGCCGGGCTGTCGCAGATCAGCCTGTCGGTGCCGGTGGGTGCGGTACTGATTTTCACGGCGCGCTGACATGAGCGGCGCAGTGTTCCCGTGGCGCAGCGCCAACCGTTTCGAGCTGATGGTCGACGGCCCGAGTTTCTTCCCGCGCATGCTGGAAGGCATCGCCCAGGCCGAGCAACAGGTGGCGCTGGAGCTGTATCTGGTGGAGGCGGGCGCGTGTGCCGAGGCGATGGTTCAGGCCCTGGTGGCGGCCGCCGAACGTGGCGTGCGCGTACGTTGCCTGTTCGATGACTACGGCAGCCTGGCGTTTACCCTGGGCCTGCGTCGGCGGTTGATCGATGCCGGGGTGGACCTGCGATTCTACAACCGCCTGAGCTGGCGCCGCTGGATGCGCAACCTCTATCGGGACCACCGCAAGCTGTTGTTGATCGACCAGACCATCGCCGTGGTCGGCGGCACCGGCGTGACGGATGAATTCTGGACGCCCGGGGAAGACACCGCCGATTGGCACGAAGTGATGGTGCAGATTCGTGGCCCGCTGGTGCTGGATTGGCAGGCGTTGTTCGACCGTCAGTGGCTGGCGAACGACGATCGTAGAGCCTGGAAACCGGCCACGCATTTTGGCCTGCCACGGTTGCCCAAGGTGCCAGCGACAGGACCGGGGCTGGGGCGTGTGGCCTATGCCGACGCCCGCCAGCATCGGGATATCTTGCAGTCACTGATCCGCGCGCTGAACAGCGGCCACCAGCGTATCTGGCTGGCCACGCCGTATTTCCTGCCGACCTGGAGCGTACGGCGTGCCCTGCGCCGGGCGGCGGGGCGCGGGGTGGATGTGCGTTTGCTGTTGACCGGGCCACGTACCGATCACCCGTCGGTGCGGTATGCCGGGCACCGTTACTACCCGCGTTTGCTCAAATCCGGGGTGCAGATCTTTGAATACCAGCCGTGCTTCCTGCACTTGAAAATGGTGCTGGTGGACGATTGGGTGAGCATTGGCTCGTGCAACTTCGATCACTGGAATCTGCGCTTCAACCTGGAAGCGAACCTGGAAGCGTTGGACCCGGAATTGACGTTGGCAGTGGTGGAGAGTTTCGAGCGGGATTTTGCCCTGAGCCAGGCGGTGAGCCTTGAGGCATGGCAGTCGCGGCCGTTGTGGCGGCGGGTGAAGCAGCGGGTGTGGGGGTGGATTGATCGGTTGGTGGTCAACCTGCTGGACCGCCGCGGATAAGCCAGAATACCCCAATCAAATGTGGGAGCGGGCTTGCTCCCACATTTTAGATCGTTCCCACGCTCCGCGTGGGAATGCCTCTTGTGACGCTCTGCGTCAAGCTTTGGGACGCGGAGCGTCCCGGGCTGCGTTCCCACGCGGAGCGTGGGAACGATCAGTTAGAGTAGTTCGAAGCTCTGCTGCTTCACATCCTGCGAATCCAACCCGATCTGCACATTGAACTCGCCCGGCTCAGCCGCAAACTTCAGCTGGGTGTTGTAGAACTTCAAGTCTTCCTCGGTGATGGTGAAGTGCACCGCGCGCTCTTCGCCCGCCTTGAGCATGATCTTCTGGAAGTTCTTCAATTCCTTCACCGGGCGGATCATCGAGCCGGCCACGTCCTGGATATACAGCTGCACCACGGTTTCGCCATCGACCTTGCCGGTGTTTTTCACCACCACGGTGGCGTCGAGCTTGCCGGTCTTGTTCAGGGTGGTGGACGACAGCGCCATGTCCGACAGGCTGAAACTGGTGTAGCTCAAGCCGTAACCGAACGGAAACAGCGGCCCGGTGGTGTCATCGAAGTACTGCGAGGTGTAGTTGCCCGGCTTGCCCGGAGTGAACGGCCGGCCAATGCTCAGGTGGTTGTAGTAGGTCGGAATCTGCCCCACCGAACGCGGGAAGGTGATCGGCAGCTTGCCCGACGGGTTGTAGTCACCGAACAGCACGTCAGCGATAGCGTTGCCGCCTTCGGTGCCGGCGAACCAGGTTTCCAGGATTGCGTCAGCCTGTTCGTTCTCCTCGACAATCGACAGCGGACGGCCGTTCATCAACACCAGCACCAGCGGTTTGCCGGTGGCTTTCAAGGCCTTGATCAGGTCGCGCTGGCTCTGCGGGATGTTCAGGTCGGTGCGGCTCGACGATTCGTGGGACATGCCACGGGACTCGCCCACGGCGGCCACGACCACATCGGCGCCTTTGGCGGCCTTGACGGCTTCGTCGATCATGTCCTGGGACGAGCGCGGGTCATCCACTACTTCCGGGGCATCGAAGTTCAGGAAGTTGAGGTAGTCGACGACTTTCTTGTCGTTGGTGATATTGGCGCCACGGGCATAGATCACCTTGCCCTTGTCGCCGATCACGGCGTTCATGCCGTCCAGCAGGGTCACCGATTGCGCGGGTTTACCGGCAGCGGCCCAGCTGCCCATCATGTCGATCGGCGCCTTGGCCAGCGGGCCGACCAGGGCGATGGTCGCGTCCTTTTTCAGCGGCAGGGTGTTGTTCCGGTTTTTCAGCAGCACCTGGCTGCGGCGCGCCACGTCACGTGCGTCGGCGCGATGCAGGCGGCTTTCGGCGTAGGTGTCGGCCGGGTCATCCTCGGCCTTGCCGATGCGCAGGTACGGGTCGGCGAACAGGCCCATGTCGTACTTGGCGCCGAGCACTTCGCGCACGGCGTTGTCGATGTCGCTCTGTTCGATCTCGCCGGACTTCAGCAGGCCTGGCAATTCCTTACCGTAGAGCGAGTCGTTCATGCTCATGTCGATGCCGGCCTTGATCGCCAGCTTGGCGGCTTCACGCCCGTCCTTGGCCACGCCGTGCTTGATCAGCTCGAAGATCGCACCGTGGTCGCTCACGGCCAGGCCCTTGAAGCCCCAGTCCTTGCGCAGCAGGTCGTTCATCAGCCAGGTATTGGCGGTGGCGGGTACGCCGTTGATCGAGTTCAGCGCAACCATCACGCCACCGGCGCCAGCCTTGATGGCGGCGTGGTAGGGCGGCAGGTAGTCCTGGTACATCTTGACCGGGCTCATGTCGACCACGTTGTAGTCGCGACCGCCTTCCACCGCGCCATACAGGGCGAAGTGCTTGACGCTGGCCATGATGCTGTCGGCCTTGGCCGGGCTGCTGCCCTGGAAGGCCTTGACCATCACTTCGGCAATGCGCGAGGTCAGGTAGGTGTCTTCGCCAAAGCCTTCGGAGGTACGGCCCCAGCGCGGGTCGCGGGAGATGTCGACCATTGGCGCGAAGGTGATGTCGAGGCTGTCGGCGGCAGCTTCCTGGGCGGCGATGCGCCCGGAGTGGCCGATGGCGTCCATGTCCCAGCTGGATGCCAGGGCCAGGCTGATGGGGAATATCGTGCGGTGGCCGTGGATCACGTCATAGGCGAAGAACATCGGGATCTTCAACCGGCTGCGCATGGCTGCGTCCTGCATCGGACGGTTTTCCGGGCGGGTTATCGAATTGAAGGTGCCGCCGATGCGACCGGCGGCGATTTCCTTGCGGATCAGTTCGCGGGGCATTTCGGGGCCGATGCTGATCAGGCGCAATTGGCCGATCTTCTCATCAAGGGTCATCTGCTTGAGCAGGTCACTGACGAAGGCGTCCTTGTCCTTGAGCACTGCGGGCTTTGTTTCGGCTAATACGGAATGAGTGGCCAAACTGACAACAAGGCCCAGCAAACACAGCTTCTTCATGAAAATCCTTTCTCGCAGCCTTGGGACCGGAGAGCGTCTATTGTTGTTCGGGTGTTGTTCAGATAAATACCGCACACTTCTGAACTCTTATTGGCGCTGGGCATCTTTTAGCTGATTGGCACGATGCAATCCAGTGGGTGGTGGCGGATTATGCCCTAAGCCCGTGGCTAACGCGTCAGTCGGTAAATTTCATAGGTTTGGCAGGAGAAACACCATGCAAGCAGCACAAGGTTACCGTTGGGGCTGGAAGGCCGTGGCATTGATACTGGTGAGCACCGTGCTGAGCGGTTGCGGCATCAACAAGATCCCGACCCTGGACGAACAGGCCAAGGCGGCCTGGGCCCAGGTGCAGAACCAGTACCAGCGGCGCGCCGACCTGATCCCCAACCTGGTGGAAGTGGTCAAGGGCTACGCCGCCCATGAACAGGACACCCTGACGGCCGTGATCGAAGCGCGGGCCAAGGCCACCTCGATCCAGGTGGACGCCAGCACCCTCGACAATCCCGAGAAACTCAAGCAGTTCCAGCAAGCCCAGGACGGTTTGAGCGGTGCACTCAGCCGTTTGATGGTGGTGTCCGAGCGCTACCCGGACCTGAAGGCCAACCAGAACTTCCTGGCCCTGCAATCGCAGCTTGAAGGCACCGAAAATCGCATCGCCGTGGCCCGCCGCGACTTTATCCAGGCAGTGCAGGCCTACAACACCGAGATCCGCACCTTCCCTGGCCGCCTGTGGCACAGCGTGATGTACAGCGACTTGCCGGTCCGCGCCAACTTCGAGGCCACGAGTGCCGATGCCGATAAAGCGCCGCAAGTGAAATTCTGATGGGCAAGCGCGCTTGGCTGATGGCGGCGGTGCTGCTGGCCTTCAGCCTGACCGCCCAGGCCGCCCTGAATTTCCCGGCCCTGACCGGACGGGTGGTGGACAACGCCCAGATGATCGACCCGGCCGTGCGTGCGCAGCTGACCCAGCAGTTGCAGGCGCT
>NZ_JACARS010000226.1:0-1029 GCF_013386485.1 Pseudomonas sp. P7758
GCTGTTGCTGCTGGCCAAGCTCAGTGGCGGTGAAACGGTCATGCAGGACGTGATCCGCATGCAGTTCCTGGGTCGCATGGACGGCACCGAAGGCTCCGGCAGCGCGCTGTATTACTTCAGCAGTTCGCTGGGTAACTACGCGCCGGCGTATCCGTTGGCAATACTCGCGCTGATTGCGATTGTCGCCGGTGGCCGCGAGGACAAGGGCCCGGCGCTGAAACTGGTGCTGTACTGCCTCGCCGCCGGCTTGATCGTGATGATCGGCTTGTCGGTGCCCCAGGCGAAAAAAGCGCGCTATGTGCTGCCGATGCTGCCCCTGGCCGCGATCATCGCCGCGTATCCGTTCCAGGTGTCGCGGGGCAGACTGTTCGCCGGGCTGCGCTGGCTGATGCTGGGGTTGTGGACGGTCATTCCGGGGCTGCTGATCGCAGGCTTGTTCGTGGCGCGTCACCGCTTCCCCGAGCAGATTGGCAGCCTCAATCCGGTGTTCGGGATCCTGATCGCGATCCAGGTACTGGTGCTGGGCTTGCTGTTCAACCGGCGGCTTCGCTACGTGGGCCCGGCCTTCGCCGCGGTATTGGCGGTGTGGCTGGCGTATATCGTGATGGTCGAGCCGCTGGAGCGCCGGCTGTATGACACGCGCACCTTTACCCTCCAGGCCCATGCGCTGACCCAGCAACAACCGGCGCCGCTGGTATTGCACGCACTGGGCAAGGACGCAAAAGCCATCAAGTTCATGGTCAACCTCGATTGCGACCGGGTGCCGTTGTTTACCCAGTTGCCTGCCGATCTGGCGCCGATCCAGGCTCCTGCATGGCTGATCATGAGCCAGTCGGACTATGAAGCGTTGAGCGACCCGCGTTTTCGTTCACTGCAGCCGGTACTGACCGGCCAGTTCGACAAGAACCCCTACGTACTGCTGCATTTGATCAAACCCGCACAACCTTGATACAGGGCGCGGGATAAGCGGAACCAACCGCTTATCCCGCGCCAGTACATTCAGTAGTTATAAATCCAAGTGTATGTAAG
>NZ_JACARS010000227.1:0-1263 GCF_013386485.1 Pseudomonas sp. P7758
GGCGTTGAGCAGTGGCCAGTCGGACACGGCGTCGGAGCCGTCCTGCATCGATTCGGTTTCACGGTTGGGGCTGGCCACCGAGCCGGAGTCCAGGTGGTCGCGGCCGATCACGATGGGTGCCGACAGCTCGCCGCTGCGCACCATTTCGTTGAATGCCAGGCCGAGCTTGGCGCGCTGGCCCAGGCCAACCCAGCAGATACGCGCCGGCAGGCCCTGGAAGCTGATGCGCTCGCGGGCCATGTCCAGCCAGTTGTGCAGGTGCGCGTCGTCCGGGATCAGCTCTTTGACTTTGGCGTCGGTCTTGTAGATGTCTTGCGGGTCGCCCGACAGCGCAGCCCAACGGAACGGGCCGATGCCACGGCAGAACAGCGGACGGATGTAGGCCGGGACGAAACCCGGGAAGTCGAAGGCGTTTTCCACGCCCACTTCTTGCGCCATCTGACGGATGTTGTTGCCGTAGTCGAACGTCGGGATGCCTTGTTTCTGGAACTCGAGCATGGCCTTGACGTGCACAGCCATCGACTGCTTGGCGGCCTTGATCACTTCGGCCGGTTCGGTCTTGGCGCGGGCGCGGTATTCGTCCCAGGTCCAGCCGGCGGGCAGGTAGCCGTTGAGCGGGTCGTGGGCGCTGGTCTGGTCGGTGACCATGTCCGGGCGCACGCCGCGCTTGACCAGTTCCGGAAGGATTTCAGCGGCGTTGCCCAGCAACGCGATGGAGATCGCCTGGCCGGCCTTGGTGTATTTGTCGATGCGCGCCAGGGCGTCGTCGAGGTCGGTGGCTTGTTCGTCGACGTAGCGGCTGCTCAGGCGGAAGTCGATGCTGACCTGCTGGCATTCGATGTTCAGCGAGCAGGCACCGGCCAGGGTCGCGGCCAGTGGCTGTGCGCCGCCCATGCCGCCGAGGCCGGCAGTCAGGACCCAACGGCCCTTGAGGTCATCGTTGTAGTGCTGGCGACCGGCTTCGACGAAGGTTTCGTAGGTGCCCTGCACGATGCCCTGGCTGCCGATGTAGATCCAGCTGCCGGCGGTCATCTGGCCGTACATGGCCAGGCCCTTGGCATCCAGTTCGTTGAAATGCTCCCAGCTCGCCCAGTGCGGTACCAGGTTGGAGTTGGCGATCAGCACGCGCGGGGCGTTGCTGTGGGTCTTGAACACGCCGACGGGTTTGCCGGATTGCACCAGCAGGGTTTCGTCGTCGTTGAGGTTGGTCAGGCTTTCGACGATCTTGTCGTAGCATTCCCAGTTACGTGCCGCACGGCCGAT
>NZ_JACARS010000228.1:0-1481 GCF_013386485.1 Pseudomonas sp. P7758
GCCCGCTGATTGTGCTGGGCCACAGCGAAGGTGCACTGGTGGCTGCCCTCGCCGCCCCGCAGCTCAACCCGGCCGGGGTGATTTCCCTGTCGGGCAGTGCGCGCCCGGTGGACCAGGTGATCCGCCAGCAACTGGCCGACCATATGCCTCCAGCGCTGTTACTGCGCAGCAACCAGATTCTCGATCACCTCAAGGCCGGCCAGGTGGACGCCGATGTGCCCACCCCCCTTGAGGGCATTTTCCGCCCCAGCGTGCAGCCCTATCTGATCAGCCTGTTCCGCGCCGACCCTTCGGCGGCCTTTGCCAAATTGACCATGCCGGCGCTGATCGTCCAGGGCACCAATGACCTGCAGGTCGGCGTGGCCGATGCGCAACAATTGCAGAAGGCCAAGCCCGACGCCGAGCTGACGGTGATCGAGGGCATGAACCACGTGATGCGCATCGTGCCCAACAACGTGAAGCAGCAACTGGAGTCCTATAACGACCCGCAGTTGCCGCTGGCGGCTGAACTGGGCACCCGCCTGGTTCGCTTTATCGACGGACTTCGCGCCAGTTAAGCGAGTATTGCCCTCCAGTCCTTAGCAAAACGGCCGATAAGCCATGGGTCGACAGCAAAAAGCCTGTCGGCCCGCAGAGCTTGGACAGGATCGCGCCGAATGACGAACACCGAAGCAACACCCGAACCTACCGCCGACACCACGGCTGACACCGAGGCCGCCGCATCGGCCGCGTTACCGTGGGCGGAGGTGCAGGCCGAACATTTCAAGATGCTGCGCCTGGCCCCTTTGGCCACCGACCGTGCCACGGGCGTGCGGCCCCTGCGCTTTGTGCAGTTTGGCTGGGCCGAACGCAACAACAAGGACCACAGCCTGCTGCGCATGGTCATTCAGTTGCCGGGCCAGCGGGTGCGCCGGGAACAGAACCATTTGGATATCTGGGTCGATCACGCGACCCATCGGGTGCACTTTGGCCCGGGCAACAGCCTGGAGATCGAGCCGGCTAACCGCGGCATCGGCCGTTTCCTGGTAGCCCAGGGCGCCGCCTGGGCGAAAAAGAAGTGGTCGCACTACCGCGTCGACGGCGTCGACCTGGCCAACAAGGACGCCCTCAACGAAGCCACGCGCCTGCGCCGGGATCACTTCCTGCGTATCCAGGGCTTTGATGTGGCGTACGCCGATGTCCAGCATTTGAAGGGCAACGTGCAGCCGGGCAAGGTCAGCGATGTGCTGGACAGCTGGAACACCGAAAAGCTGCAGTTCGTGGAGATTCTGGAAGCGGCGCAGATGCTGCAACAGGCCGAGCAGAACCTGGCGGAACAGGAAGTGAAACTGCGCAAGGAAGAGGAAAAAGTCACCAAGTTCAAGCGCGAAGACAGCGGGTTGCGCTTCACGATTACGTGCCTGGTGGCGTTTACCGTGTTTCAGGCGGGGTTGTTGATCTGGATTGCGACACATCGGTAATCCGGTTTATCAATTGAAACC
>NZ_JACARS010000229.1:0-1412 GCF_013386485.1 Pseudomonas sp. P7758
CCCCCGGTGTCAGGGTAGTTGTCGTGCCCCCACTTTTTAAAAACATTCCGGGGGCGGCAAGAGTATGGTCATGCCTTTCTACTCAGAAGAGCGCAAAGCTGCGCTGCTAAAAATGATGCTTCCGCCCCTGAGCCTCTCGGCGGCGGAGGTCGCTCGCCGCGAAGGTTGCAGCGATATGTCTCTCCATTATTGGCGCAAGCAAGCCGCTGCCAGAGGAACGCAATTGTCCGACACCAAACAACCTGTTGAGAATTGGTCAGCCGAATCCAAAATGGCGGTCATCATAGAAACAGCAGCTCTGTCAGAGCTGGAACTGGGTGAGTACTGCCGGCGAAAAGGGATTTTTCCTGAGCAAATCACTGATTGGCGCAATGCATTTATCGCCAGTAGCACCCAGCAAACAAAGGTTAATAATGTAAACACCGGCCAGTCGAAGAACGATAAAAACCGTATCCGCGAGCTTGAGCGCGAACTGCGGCGCAAGGATGCGGCATTGGCTGAGACAGCGGCGTTACTGGTGTTGCGAAAAAAGCTCAATGCCTACTGGGGGAGCGACGACGAGGGCAACTGACCTTGTTGCCAGAACGGTATTTACTCGTTGGTTGGCTCAATGAAGCCATCGCGGCGGGCGCCCGCAGGGCGCCTGCTTGTCTGGAGGTCGGCATTTCGCTACGGACACTGCAACGCTGGAGTTTGCCTGAAAAAATACTGGCCGATGGGCGTACCACAACCTCAAGACCCGTGCCCAGCAATGCGCTCAGCGATTTCGAGCGCCAGACCATCGTAGCGCTGTGCAACAGCAAGGCTTACGCGCATCTGCCCCCGAGTCAGATCGTGCCACAACTGGCGGACGAGGGGCGTTATGTAGCCTCAGAGGCGACGTTTTATCGTGTGTTGCATGCCGCAGGCCAGCAACATCGTCGTTCACGTGCCAAGCGACCTCATCGTCATCCGGCACCCACCACTCATGCGGCGACAGCCGCTAATCAGGTGTGGTCGTGGGACATCACGTACCTGCCGTCACCCGTTCGAGGGAAGTTTTACTACCTCTACCTGATCGAAGATATCTACAGCCGAAAGGCGGTGGGCTGGGAAGTTTACGACGTAGAAAGTGGTGAAAAAGCAGCAGTGTTACTGCAACGAAGCGTGACCCAGGAACAGTGCTGGCGCCAGCCGCTGGTGCTGCACTCTGACAACGGCGCGCCGATGAAGTCGGTGACGCTGCTGACCAAGATGTACGATCTGGGCATCACGCCATCTCGTGGTCGACCGCGCGTCAGCAATGACAACCCGTATTCGGAATCACTGTTCAGGACGCTGAAATACTGCCCGCAGTGGCCACTAGATGGTTTTAGCAGCCTGGATGATGCGCGTGTTTGGGTGAGGGACTTTATGACCTGGTACAACACCGA
>NZ_JACARS010000230.1:0-5520 GCF_013386485.1 Pseudomonas sp. P7758
CTTGCTCGCGAAGGCGGTCTGTCAGTCAATGCATCTGTGACTGATGCGCCGCCTTCGCGAGCAAGCCCGCTCCCACATTTTCGATTGCATTTCGTCAGCTGAGTTTGTGCAAGTAGGCCGGTAAAGGTTGTTCAGGCAGCACCGACAGCACTTTCAACCGCTGCAACATCCGCTGCCGGGCCCGTTGCAGGTGCTCGCGCAGGTTCAGCGCGGCGGCGTCGAAGGCGCCATGCAACAGCAACTCCAGGATCAGCCGGTGCTCGGCCAGCATCGCCGGATCGGCACCGATGCCCAGCAGCCGGTAGAAAATCCGGCTGATGATCATCGGGCTCTGCCCCTGGCGGATCAGCGCGGCGATCTTGCGATTTTGCAGGCCGGCGAGGCAGTGCTGGTGCAGGTCTTCCTCGATCTGCTCGATCTCTTCCAGGCTGCAATGGGCGCTGTTTTGCGCATCGAGCACGCGCTGCAACATGGCGTGCAGCAGGTCGCGGTCGAGGTTCGGCGCGCTCTGGCGCAGGGCCTCGGGCTCCAGGCAGGCGCGCAGTTCGTAGTCTTCGGTGACTTCCCGGGCAGTCAGTGGCCCGGCCAGCCATTGGGAATAGGGTTCCTTTTCCACCAGGCCACGGTCCCGCAGGCGCATCAGCGCTTCACGCACCACCGCGCGGCTGACGTTGTAGTGCTCGGCGGCGGCCTGTTCATCGAGGCGATAATGCCCGAAGGCGATACAGGTCGAGAGCGCTGCGCCGATTTCCTCGACGATGCGCTCCCCCAGTGGCCGGGTGTCCACCAACTCATCTTCACCGTTGAGGCCCAGGTGCGCATGGCTCAGGGGCAAGCGCAGCGGCTCCATGTCCAGGCCGTCGGGGTTGATCAGGTAACCCCGGCCATCAAAGCGGCAGATCAGTCCTTCGTCATGCAACAGGTTCAGCGCCTTGCGCACCGGCACCCGGCTGGTGCCGAACAATTCGGCCAGCGGCGCTTCCAGCAACACCAGGCCATGGCGGGCGGTGCCGTGGGTGATGGCGTCGCGCAGAACCTGGTGAATCATCGCGTAACGGGAAGCCGAGGCTGACACTGCTTTCATCGGGCTCTCTGGAGCAAACGGGTCGGTGGCCGGGGATTCTCTCATAGTTGCGCCTGTCACTCTGCGCCACGTCGGTGGCACTTTTTTGGGGCCTTCAGAGGGTTGATGTTACTTTTCTGCACCAAAATGTATTTATTAATAAAAGATACATTATTTCATTCCGCGCTAGCCTTAAACACCAGCCGATATTTCTTTTAATGCCTGAAACCCATCTAGCCCGTGGATCTGCTCCAAAGTGCCAGGTGTGGCAACCGAGCTGTCCACGAGACTGGCACGAAAGCTGCCTTTGTAAAATGTACATTTTATTAATGTGTACATTTTTCAAAGGTCATTCCTATGTCAGACGCCACTTCAATGGCCGAGGATTTCGCCAGCGGTCGCAGCGACCCGGTGCAGGTCCTGGAACAGGCACTTGCCCACGCGAGCATGGCCCCCGGCGTGTTCATCTCCCTGACCGCCGAGCGCGCCCGCCGTGAGGCCGAAGCGTCGGCTGCCCGTTGGCGTGCCGGCCAGCCGTTGAGCGTGTTCGACGGGGTGCCACTGGCCTGGAAAGATCTGTTCGATGTGGCCGGCAGCATTACCACGGCGGGCGCGGCCTATCGCCGCAATGCGCCGGCTGTCTTGCTGGACGCACCAAGTGTGGGCCTGTTGTGCCGCGCCGGAATGGTCAGCGTCGGCAAGACCAACCTCAGCGAGCTGGCCTATTCCGGCCTGGGCCTGAACCCGCATTTCGGCACGCCGCACAACCCGGCCAGCGTCGATCAACCGCGGATTCCCGGCGGCTCGTCGTCGGGCTCGGCGGTCGCCGTGGCAGCCGGCATCGTGCCGATCGCCATGGGTACCGACACCGCCGGCTCCATCCGTATTCCGGCTGCGCTGAATGGCGTGGTCGGTTATCGCAGCAGTTGCCGGCGCTACAGCCGCGACGGCGTTTTTCCGCTGGCTCACACCCTCGACAGCCTCGGCCCGCTGACCCGCAGCGTGCGCGATGCACTGGCCATCGACGACCTGCTCAATGGTCGCGACCAGCGCCCACCACGCCCGCCCCGCAGCCTCAATGGCCAGCGGTTCTGGGTCGAGCAAAGTGTGCAGGAAGACGCACGGGTTGAACCTGCGGTGCGCGACAACCTGCAACGTTGTGTGGACCAATTGAAGGCAGACGGCGCACTGATTGAGGTACGCCCCTCGAGGACCTTCCAGGCCACCCTCGACCTGATCCAGCACCAGGGCTGGCTCGGCGCCTTCGAAGCCTTCGCCCTCCACGAAGCCCTGCTCGACAGCCCTGATGCCGAGCAACTCGACCCCCGCGTTCGCCGTCGCCTTGAAGCGGCCCGCACACTGCCGGCCAGCCAACTGCTGGCACTCTACGAAGCCCGTCGCCGCCTGCAACAGCAACTTGTCGACGAACTCGACGGCGCGATCCTCATCACCCCCACCGTGGCCCATGTGGCCCCGGCCCTGGCGCCGTTGGAAGCCGACTTTGAGCTGTTCGTCAGCACCAACCTCGCCACCCTGCGCCTGACCATGCCCGGCAGCCTGCTGGACATGCCCGGCGTCAGCCTGCCCAGCGGCCGCGATGCCCTGGGCCTGCCCACCGGCCTGCTGCTCAGCGCCCCCAGCGGCGAAGACGCGCGCCTGCTTCGGGCCGCGCTGTCAGTAGAAACCGCACTCACTTTTTAAGGAGACACATCATGGCTAAAGACATCCTCTGTGCATTTGGCGTCGACGTCGACGCGGTCGCCGGCTGGCTCGGTTCCTATGGCGGCGAAGATTCCCCGGACGACATTTCCCGCGGCCTGTTCGCCGGTGAAATCGGTGCGCCACGCCTGCTCAAATTGTTCGAGCGCTACGGCCTGCGCACCACCTGGTTTATCCCCGGCCACTCGATGGAAACCTTCCCCGAGCAGATGAAGGCGGTGGCCGACGCCGGTCACGAAATCGGTGTGCACGGCTACAGCCACGAAAACCCGATTGCGATGACGGCCGAGCAGGAAGAAATCGTCCTCGACAAGTCCATCGAGCTGATCACCCAGGTTACCGGCAAACGCCCCACCGGCTACGTCGCGCCGTGGTGGGAATTCAGCAAGGTCACCAACGAACTGCTGCTGAAAAAAGGCATCAAGTACGACCACAGCCTGATGCACAACGACTTCCACCCGTACTACGTGCGCAAGGGCGACACCTGGACCAAGATCGACTACAGCCAGCACCCCGACACCTGGATGAAACCCCTGGTGCGCGGCGAAGAAACCGACCTGGTGGAGATCCCGGCCAACTGGTACCTAGACGACCTGCCGCCGATGATGTTCATCAAGAAAGCCCCCAACAGCCACGGCTTCGTCAACCCGCGTCACCTCGAAGAAATGTGGCGCGACCAGTTCGATTGGGTCTACCGCGAGCACGAACACGCGGTGTTCACCATGACCATCCACCCCGACGTGTCCGGCCGCCCGCAAGTGCTGCTGATGCTTGAGCGGCTGATCGAACACATCCAGAGCCATGCCGGCGTGCGCTTCGTCACCTTCGACGAAATCGCCGATGACTTTATCCGCCGCCAACCGCGTACCTGACACCCGTACCTAAACCCTGGCCAACCTCCCGAGGCGCGATTCATGTCTATCTACAACAAGCTTGATCTGACTGGCTGGAAACCCCGGCAACTGACGCCCAAGGAGGTGCGTTTCGCCACCTGGATCGCGTTTTTCGCCTGGGTGTTTGCGGTGTATGACTTCATCCTTTTCGGCACCTTGCTGCCGGAAATCGGGCGGCACTTTAACTGGGGTGAAGTGGAGCAGGCGGAGATTGCGACATGGGTGGCGGTAGGCACCGCCGTGGTCGCGCTGGCCATCGGTCCGATCGTGGACAAACTGGGTCGGCGCAAAGGGATTATTTTCACCGTGGCCGGTTCGGCGATCTGCTCGGCGCTCACCGCCATTGGCGGCGCGTGGGGCAAATCGTCGCTGATCCTGATCCGTTCGCTGGGCGGCCTGGGTTATGCCGAGGAAACCGTCAACGCGACTTACCTGAGCGAACTGTACGCCGCCTCGGATGATCCGAAACTGGCCAAGCGTCGCGGCTTTATCTACAGCCTGGTGCAGGGCGGCTGGCCGGTGGGCGCGTTGATCGCGGCGGGTTTGACCGCGCTGTTGCTGCCGGTGATTGGCTGGCAGGGGTGCTTCGTGTTTGCGGCGATCCCGGCGATTGTCATCGCGGTCATGGCGCGCAAGCTCAAGGAAAGCCCGCAGTTCCAGATTCACCAGCGCATCAGCGAGCTGCGTAAAAGCGGCGCGGTGAAAGAGGCGCAAAACGTCGCCGTGACCTACGGCGTGGACTATGACGAACACAGCAAGGCCGGCCTCAAGGCCGCATTCCGTGGCCCGGCCCGCCGTGCAACCCTGGTGATCGGTGCGGCGCTGCTGCTCAACTGGGCGGCGATCCAGGTGTTCAGCGTGCTGGGTACGTCGGTGATCGTCAGCGTGCACCACATCTCGTTCGAGAACTCGCTGATCATCCTCGTGCTGTCGAACCTGGTGGGCTACTGCGGCTACCTCAGCCACGGCTGGATGGGCGACAAGATCGGCCGGCGCAATGTCATCGGCCTGGGCTGGATGCTCGGCGGGCTGTCGTTTGCCGGGATGCTGTTTGGCCCGAGCAACATGGCGATGGTGGTGGGGCTGTACAGCCTGGGCCTGTTCTTCCTGATCGGGCCGTACTCGGCGGCGCTGTTTTTCATCAGTGAGAGTTTTCCCACCAGCATCCGGGCTACCGGTGGCGCGATTATCCATGCCATGGGGCCGATTGGTGCGGTGGTTGCCGGGTTCGGCGCGACCCAGGTGTTGTCGGCCGGGAGTGACTGGCAGACCGCTGCGCTGTGGTTTGGCGCAGTGCCGTGCTTCCTCTCCGGTGCGTTGATGTTTGCCGCGCGCCATGTGCGTCCGGAAACCGTCCAGTAAGGAGTTGATTCGATGAGTCGTAAAGTTGCATTGATTACCGGTGCCGCCAGCGGCATCGGCCAGGCCCTCGCGGTGGCGTATGCCCGCAGCGGCGTGGCGGTGGTGGGTGGGTATTACCCGGCCGATCCCCATGACCCGCATCACACGGTTGCGCTGGTGGAAGAGGCGGGCGGTGAATGCCTGATGTTGCCGCTGGACGTGGGCGATACAACCTCGGTGGATAACCTGGCGGCGCAGGCGGTCCAGCACTTCGGTCGCCTCGATTACGCGGTGGCCAACGCCGGTTTGTTACGCCGTGCGCCACTGCTGGAGATGACCGACGAGCTGTGGAACGAGATGCTCAACGTCGACCTGACCGGGGTGATGCGCACCTTCCGGGCGGCAACCCGGCACATGCATGAAGGCGGTGCGCTGGTGGCGATTTCGTCGATTGCCGGTGGCGTGTATGGCTGGCAGGAGCACGCGCACTATGCGGCGGCCAAG
>NZ_JACARS010000231.1:0-7931 GCF_013386485.1 Pseudomonas sp. P7758
ATGTATTGACTGACACTCCGCTTTCGCGAGCAAGCCCGCTCCCACATTTTAGTCCGCGTCGTCCAGGTAGCGCAGCGCCAACCTCTCTGTCGCCAGCCTCGCCGGCATCAGCAGATGCGGGGCCACCAGCATCATGATCTGGTACACCACCACCCGCACCTCACCTTCTCGGTCGAGAATCCGCTGGTAGTCCAGGGAAAACAGCAAGGTCATGGTGATCTGTTCCACCAACTGCCCCAGCGCCTGGGTTTCACTGACCAGTTGCCCATCCGTCTTGAGGCGGGCCAGCAACGAGGCCAGCGTGCGCTTGAGCGCCGTCAGCAGGTTGCGGATGCCCTTGGCCAGTTTCGGCAAGCGGCCCGCCAGGTTCGACAGGTCCTGGAACAGAAACCGATAGTGCGCCATGCGCTCCACGATCAGGTGCAGGAACAGCCAGTAATCCTCGGCCGCCAGTTGTGCGTCTTCCGGCGGATCGAGCAACGGCGCCAATTCGTTTTGAAAGCGCTCGAACAGCCCGAGCACCAACGGTTCCTTGCCATGGAAGTGGTAATAGAGATTGCCGGGGCTGATCCCCATTTCATTGGCCACCTCCATGGTCGACACGTTCGGCTCGCCCTTGTGGTTGAACAACTGCAAGGCACATTCAAGGATACGGTCGCGGGTCTTCATCCAGTCTTCTTAAAGTCGTCGTGGGGCTCAGCGGACTCGCACATAGGTGCCCGGCGCCGCTTCCATCGGTGGGTAATTCTGGTTGCCCAGGGCGGTCAGTGTTTCGCGCTGCACACCGGAGCGCTGCTGGATCCACGCCAGCCAGTTGGGCCACCAGCTGCCCTCGACATGATTGGCGTCGTAGTACCAGGCGCGCGGGTCGCTGCTCAGCTTGAGGTTCTCGACGTAGTTGGCCTTGGGGTTGCCCGGCGGGTTGAGGATGCTCTGGACATGCCCGCTGTTGGACAGAATGAAGCGCTTGTCGCCGCCCAGCAGCTGGGTGGAGCGGTACACCGCGTCCCACGGCGTGATGTGGTCGTTGATGCCGCCCACGCTGAAACTGTCCACCGTGACTTTCTGTAAGTCGACGGGCGTGCCGCACACCTCCAGGCCGCCGGGATGGCTCAGCGGGTTGTGCTTGAAGAAGTCCAGCAAGTCGCCATGCAGCGCGGCGGGCAGGCGGGTGTTGTCGTTGTTCCAGTACAGGATGTCGAAGGCCGGCGGTTCCTTGCCCAGCAGGTAATTGTTGATCCAGTAGTTCCAGATCAGGTCGTTGGGACGCATCCAGGCGAATACCTTGGCCATGTCCCGGCCGTCGAGTACGCCTTGTTGGTAGGAGCGGCGCTTGGCGGCTTCCAGCGTCTGTTCGTCGGCGAACAGGGTGGCGGGGCTGTCGATCTGGCTGTCCAGCAGGCTCACCAGGTAGCTGGCGCTGGAGATGCGGCGCAGCTGGCGCTTGGCCTGCAGATGGCCTTGCAGCGCGGCGATGGTCAGGCCACCGGCGCAGGCGCCCATCAGGTTGACCTCACGGGCGCCGGTGATTGCGCGGGTTACGTTCAGCGCTTCTTCCAAAGCCGCAACGTAGGTGGACAAGCCCCATTCGCGGTGGCGTACATCCGGGTTGCGCCAGCTGACCATAAACACTTGCAGGCCATTTTTCAGGGCGAACTGGACGAAGCTGTTGTTCGGGCTCAGGTCGAAAATGTAGTACTTGTTGATTTGCGGCGGCACCACCAGCAGCGGCTTGGCGTACTGTTTTTCGCTCATGGGCTTGTACTGGATCAGCTCCAGCAGTTCATTGCGAAACACCACCGAACCGGGTGTGGTGGCCACCGTCTTGCCGACTTCAAAGGCCTGCTTGGTGACCTGGCGCGGCAAGCCGTTGTTGTGCAGCAGGTCGTCGAACAGGTTGCTGACGCCACGCACCACGCTGTTGCCGCCGGAGTTGAGCAGCTCCTTGATCGCCAGCGGGTTGAGCAGGGTGTTGGATGGCGACACCGCATCGTTGAGCAGGGCAAAGGCAAAGTGCGCCCGCGCCCGGTCGTCGGCGCTGAGGTTGCTGTCGTCGATCCAGTGGCGGGTCTGTTTTTGCCAGCTCAGGTAGGCTTGCAGGCTGCGCCGATAAAACGGGTTGAGCTGCCAGGTCGGGTCGGCGAAGCGGCTGTCCTTCGGGTTCGGCTCGTGCACCGTTTCCCCGAGCAGCACGCGGCCCAATTGCCCGCCCAACTTCAAGGCGTGACGGGCGGTGTGCACCGGGTTGCGCAAGCCGTGTGCGGCGACGCTGCGCAGGGTCGAGAGCAAATCCCGGCCGCGCAGGCCGGTGATCGCACTTTCAATATTGATGAACGCGGCGGGTGTGGGCACCGGGTTCGATACGGGTCTTTCTCGCATGCGCCAACACTCCTTCGTCAAGCCATCAACAAGCACGCCAATTCAGAACCATAGTCGGTTCTGGCCAAGTTGCGCGGCGCGGTCGTCCTGACCGCCGCCGTCTAAAGTGCGGGTTGCGGGTGAATCACCGCCCTCAGGCGTTCCTCCTGGAGAAACTTCATGATGATCGGCGCCACAGCCTCGGCCCGGGTAATCAGGAACAGATGGCCGTCGTCGATGATGTGCAATTGGGCGTTGGGAATACGCCAGGCCAGCATGCGCATGTTGATCAGCGGGATCAGCGGGTCGTCGTCGCCGGCCAGCACCAGGGTCGGCTGCTTGATCTTGTGCAGCCAGTGGATGCTGGTCCAGCCAAGCCCGGCGAACAGTTGCCAGTAGTAACCCAGCTTGCCCGCCGAACGCACTTTGCTCGCGTGTTCGGCGGCCAGTTTCGAATCCCGACGGAAGGAGCCGCCGTAGATCATCGGTGCAATGCGCACCACGTGGGACGGTTGGATATAACGCCGGGGGCTGGCCATCAGCCACAAGACTTTCGGCTTGCCCGGCACCATGAAGGCACCGGCGGCGGTGGCGGCCAGAATCAGCTTCTTGCAGCGTTCCGGATAGTCATAGGCGAACTGCTGCGCCAGCGCGCCGCCCCAGGAAACGCCCACCGCGTTGACCTGGCCATAGTCCAGGTAGTCGAGCATGCGCGCGGTGAGTTTGGCCAGGCCGGGAAAGCGATAAGGCCGGCTGGGGGTCGACGAGCCGCCGACGCCTGGCACATCAAAGGCAATCACTTCCAGGTCCGGGTCCAGGGCCTGGACGAACGGAAACACCAGCTCAAGGTTGGCGCCGATGCCATTGAAAATCAGCAGCGGCGTCAAGTGAGGCTTGCCCGGGCGTACCGCCGTGCGGATAGCTTGGCCATCCAGGTCGATGGTACGGAAGATGAACGGTTGCGGCATGGGCTTACCCTGCAAAGTGGCGCGCTATTCCCTGTCGGAACTCGGTCAGTGTGGGAGCGGGCTTGCTCGCGAAGGCGGTGAATCCGTCTCTAGATGCATCAACTGACACACCCCCTTCGCGAGCAAGCCCGCTCCCACAGTTGATACCGTTCCAGTCACAAAAGTGTGTGTGCTTTATCGTTCATGTACATAAGTGCCCGGCGCCGCTTCCGCCGCTGCATAAGTCTTGTTGCCCAGGTTCGCAGGCGCCTTCTTCAACTTGCCCGACCGCTCCGCCTGCCACGCCTGCCAATGCAACCACCACGAATCGGTGTGCTTGGTGGCGTTCTCCTGCCAGTCCAGGGCCTTGCCCGGCATCGTATCGCTGGTCTGGTAACGCGACTTGGGATTGCCCGGCGGGTTCAGAATGCTCTGGATATGCCCGCTGCTGGACAGCACAAACTCCACCTTGCCGCCAAACAGCTGCGCCGACTTGTAGCAGGACTGCCACGGTGTGATGTGGTCGTTGGTGCCGGCCAAAGAATAAATATCGGCAGTGACCTGCTTCAGGTCGATCGGCGTGCCGCACACTTCCAGGGCATTGGCGCGCACCAAGGGATTGTTCTTGAACAGTTCGATCAGGTCGCCATGGAACGCGGCCGGCAAGCGGGTGGTGTCGTTGTTCCAGAACAGGATGTCGAACACCGGTGGCTCGTTGCCCAGCAGGTAGTTGTTGACCCAGTAGTTCCAGATCAGGTCATTGGGGCGCATCCAGGCAAACACCTTGGCCATGTCGCGGCCTTCCAGCACACCGGCCTGGTAGGAATGGCGCTTGGCCGCTTCCAGGGTCTGTTCGTCGACGAACAACGCCACCTGGGTGTCCAGGGTGGTGTCCAGCACGCTCACCAGCAGGGTCAGGGCGTTGACCTTCTTCTCGCCCAGCGCCGCGTAGTGGCCCAGCAGGGCGGTGCAGGTGATGCCGCCGGAGCAGGCGCCGAGCATGTTGATGTCCTTGCTGCCGGTGATCGCGCTCACCACATCGACCGCTTCTTTCAGCGCCTCGATGTAGGTCGACAGGCCCCACTCGCGCTGGGCCTTGGTGGGGTTGCGCCAACTGACGATAAACGTCTGCTGGTTATTGCGCAGGCAGAAGCGCGCCAGGCTCTTGTCCGGGCTCAGGTCGAATACATAGAACTTGTTGATCTGCGGCGGCACCACCAGCAGCGGACGTTCGTGCACCTGCTCGGTGATCGGCCGGTATTGGATCAGCTCCAGCACATCGTTGCGAAACACCACGGCGCCTTCGGTGGTGCCCAGGCTCTTGCCCACTTCAAAGGCGCCCATGTTGACCTGGCTCGGCATGCCGCCGTTGTGCACCATGTCCTTGGCCAGGTTGGACAGGCCATCCAGCAGGCTCTTGCCGCCGGTTTCAAAGAAGCGTTTGACCGCCGCCGGGTTGGCTGCGCTGTTGGTGGGCGCCATGGCCTCGGTCATCAGGTTGATGACGAAGTGGCCGCGGCTGATGTCGTGTTCCGACAGGTTGCTGTCACCGATCCAGTCGTGCAGCTCCTTGCGCCACGCCAGGTAGGTTTGCAGGTAACGTTTGTAGAGCGGGTTCTGGGTCCACGCCGGGTCGTTGAAACGACGGTCGTCGGCCTCGGGTGTCAGCTGTGATTTGCCGAACACCACGTTCTTCAATTCGACGCCGAAATGGGCGACGTGCTTGACGCTGTGCAACGGTTGTTTGATGGCCTGGGTCAGCACCATCCGAGCGGATGCCAGTAAATCCTTTTTCCGTAACGCGATGATCGGGTTCAGCCCCAGGGTGTTTTCCGAGGCCTGGCGTTTCAAGTCATCGTTGTTCTTGTTACTCATCTACGACGCTCCATTGTCCGACAGACGAGTACCGGGTACCGCTGTGTACCACTACTTGCCACACAGCACAGCCTGGTACTACTGCTCGGGTGACCGTTAATACCGCATCGTCAAATGCAGGGAACTTGCCAGTTCCATTGGTTACCCGAGTTTAATTTTTTTCGCAAGCGGGCCAATCGTTGGCCACGACAGAGGGGCATTCAAGCAGATGGAATTAGAAAATGCCCACTAATGAGCAAGAGGCCTGGGCTAGAGCATCAGCCGCACGACCGACTGGCTCGGGTCGCGGGTTTTTCCGGCGGCTTTCAGCTCGGCAAGATAGTCAGTCCACAGCGCGTCCTGACGCACGGCCAGTTGATAGAGGTAGTCCCAGGTGAACAATCCGCTGTCATGGCCATCGTCGAAGGTCAATTTCAGTGCGTATTGGCCGGCGGGTTCGATCTTGGTCAAGCCGACATTGAGCTTGCCGAATTGCAGGATCGGTTTGCCGTGGCCCTGGACCTCGGCGGAGGGGGAGTGCACGCGAAGGAATTCGGCGGGCAGTTGATACACCTCGTCGGGACCGTAGGTGAGACCCAGGGTCCTGGAGGCTTTGTGCAGGTTGATGGCGGTAGGCAGTTTGGTCATTTGGGGAACCGCTCAGAGATGATCCTGAAGGAACCGGCTTTAAACTGTGGGAGCGGGCTTGCTCGCGAATGCGGTGGGTCAGTCACCGTTGCATAAACTGACCCACCGCATTCGCGAGCAAGCCCGCTCCCACATTAAAGCAGAGCGGTTCCTGCGTAAGGCTTACAGGATATAACGAGACAGATCTTCGTTCTGCGCCAATTCGCCCAGGTGGCTGTTGACGTAGTCGGCGTCGATCTTGATTGCTTCGCCATTCTGCGCGCCCGCCATGTCGCCGGCACTGAAGGACACTTCCTCCAGCAGGCGCTCAAGCAGGGTGTGCAAGCGACGGGCACCGATGTTCTCGGTCTTCTCGTTGACCTGCCAGGCAATCTCCGCCAGACGCTTGATACCGTCCGGCAGGAACTCAATCCCCAGGCCTTCGGTTTTCAGCAGCTCGCGGTATTGCTCGGTCAGCGACGCATGCGGCTCGCTGAGGATGCGTTCGAAATCGCCCGGCGTCAGCGCTTTCAGTTCAACGCGAATCGGCAGGCGGCCTTGCAGCTCCGGCACCAGGTCGCTTGGCTTGCTCAGGTGGAAGGCACCGGACGCGATAAACAGGATGTGGTCGGTCTTGACCATGCCCAGCTTGGTGTTGACGGTGCAACCTTCGATCAGCGGAAGCAGGTCGCGCTGCACGCCTTCGCGGGACACGTCGACGCCGCCGGAATTGCCGCGCTTGGCCACCTTGTCGATCTCGTCGATAAACACGATGCCGTGCTGCTCGACCGCTTCCAGGGCCTTGGCCTTGAGTTCTTCCTCATTGACCAGGCGCCCGGCCTCTTCGTCGCGCACCAGTTTCAGCGCTTCCTTCACCTTGAGCTTGCGGCTTTTCTTCTTGCCCTTGCCCATGTTGGCGAACAGGTTCTGCAACTGGCTGGTCATTTCTTCCATGCCAGGCGGTGCGGAGATGTCGACGCCGGACACTTCGGCGACTTCGATCTCGATTTCCTTGTCGTCCAGCTGGCCTTCACGCAGGCGCTTGCGGAACAGCTGGCGGGTGTTGGAATCCGAGCTCGGTGCGGCGTCTTCGTTGAAGCCCATGCGTGCCGGTGGCAGCAGGGCGTCGAGGATGCGTTCTTCGGCGGCGTCTTCGGCGCGATGGCTGACCTTGGTCATTTCCTGTTCGCGCAGCAGCTTCAGGGCAGCGTCGGCCAGGTCACGAATGATCGATTCGACGTCACGGCCCACATAGCCCACTTCGGTGAACTTGGTGGCTTCGACCTTGATGAATGGAGCATTGGCCAGCTTGGCCAGGCGCCGGGCGATCTCGGTTTTACCGACACCGGTCGGGCCGATCATCAGGATGTTCTTGGGGGTTACTTCAACGCGCAATTCTTCGGGCAGTTGCATCCGGCGCCAGCGGTTACGCAGGGCGATGGCAACGGCGCGCTTGGCATCGTCCTGGCCGATGATATGGCGATTGAGTTCATGGACGATTTCGCGGGGAGTCATGGACATAGTAATTGGCGGTCCTCAAGCGGGAATAAGCCTGCGGCTTATTCGGCGAGGTCCTGCTCCTCAATGGTCAGGTTGTGGTTGGTGAAGACACAGATGTCGCCAGCGATACCCAGGGCAGTCTCGACGATTTCCCGGGCCGACAGGTCGGTTTTCTTCAGCAGGGCGCTGGCCGCCGCTTGTGCGTAGCCGCCGCCGGAGCCCATGGCGATCAGGCCTTCTTCGGGTTCAACCACGTCGCCGTTGCCGGTGATGATCAGGGAGGCGTCTTTGTTGGCGACGGCCAGCATGGCTTCCAGGCGGCTGAGGGAGCGGTCGGTGCGCCATTCTTTGGCGAGTTCGACGGCGGCACGGACCAGGTGGCCCTGGTGCTTCTCAAGTTGGCCTTCAAAGCGCTCGAACAGGGTAAAGGCGTCAGCGGTGGCGCCGGCGAAACCGGCGAGGACCTGGCCGTGGTACAGGCGACGGACTTTTTTCGCGTTGCCTTTCATCACGGTATTGCCAAGTGAAACCTGGCCGTCGCCGCCCATGACGACTTTGCCGTGGCGGCGAACTGAAACGATGGTGGTCAAGGGGAGAGTCTCCACGCTGCGGGGCGAAAATGCCCTGATGGAACTCATATGGGGG
>NZ_JACARS010000232.1:0-618 GCF_013386485.1 Pseudomonas sp. P7758
CGCCACGTGGCGCTGCAAGTGGGTGACGGTTGGCTGCGCCTGCTCGATGACTACGTGCTCAAGGCCATGCTCGATCAGTTGGGCGCGACGACCGAGACCATCGAGGCCCCCTTCCAGCCGGAACACGGCGCCTATGGCGGCGGCCACCACCATTCCCGCCATGGCGACGAAGACTTCAACTACCCGCCCAAGCTGCACCAGTTCGGCGTACGTCTATGAACCCAGCCTGGGCGCTGTTGCGTCTGGCCAGTCCGCAGCTGCCGATTGGTGGCTACAGCTATTCCCAGGGCCTGGAAATGGCCGTGGAGCAAGCCCGCGTGACCGACCCGGCAAGTGCCGGGCGCTGGATCAGCGATCAACTGTTGCTCAACCTGGCGCGCTTCGAAGCGCCGCTGCTGCTTGCCCACTGCCAGGCCGCCGCCGAACAGGACTGGCCGCGCCTCGCGCAGTTGTGTGAGGAACACCGCGCCAGCCGTGAAACCCGCGAGCTGTATCAGGAAAGCCGGCAGATGGGCTATTCCCTGCACCAGCTATTGAACGGTTTACCGGAGCTGGATGACGCCGCCCGAGAATTCCTGGCACAGCGCTCCGAACCGCACCTGGCCCTGGGCTGGGCCC